>DATFCF010000173.1:0-15340 GCA_035253445.1 Mycobacterium sp. | reverse complement strand
ACCCGGGCGGCCGCGGCATCGCTGAACTACGACACGCACCTCGACTACTTCGTCGCGGATTCACCGATTGAGTGTCACCGTGACCACCTGCTCGTCGGTCGTCACGCGGTCAAGGTGTTGACAATGAAGGAGCCGCCTTCGCAGACCTTCGCGCACATTCTGGCGGATCTCGTGGCGGTGCCCGGTGCGCTGGTTGCGTGTCTCGAGTGGCAGCGGCTGCCCGCCGATCGCGTGCGGCGCGACATCCAGTCAAGGCGCCGGCACTTCTTCAACAAGCGCGTCTCGCTCATCAACTACGTGTCGTCCGAGACCCGGCCGGAGGAAATGCTGGTGGACGACTCCGCAAGCGCCATGGTCCGGCAGCTGGGTGATGCGCTGACCGAAACCGAAGTGCACGGGCACTTCTTCGGTCTCGCATCCCTCTCACTCGTCTTGATCAGCACCGACCTGCGAGGCATCGACGCAGCGGCGGCCGACGCTATGAAGGTGCTGGCAGCTCACGACGGTGCGGCGTTCGAGGAGACCTACAACCTGCTGAACGCGTGGCTGGCGGTCGTCCCAGGCAACGGCGCGTGTAATCTGCGCCGCTTGGCTCTCCTCGAGACGAACCTCGCAGACCTGAGCTTCCTGTTCACGCCGGACGGCGGTGAGCCCGAGAGCCATCACCTGCAGAAGCCGGCGCTGGTGGCGTTCGAGACCCCCGCGGACGTTCCGTACTGGTTCAACCTGCATGTCGACGACGTGGGCCACACGCTTGTGCTCGGAGCCACCGGAAGCGGCAAGAGCTTCCTGCTGAACGTGCTGGTGACCCACCTCCAGCAGTACGACCCGGTGACGGTGATTCTCGATCTCGGCCACAGCTACCGGAAGCTGGCTGGCCTGCTCGATGGCGGCTACCTGGAACTCGGCCTCGGCAGGCAGGACGTCACGATCAACCCCTTCGACATGGCATCCCCGACTCCGGAAGACCTTCACTTCCTCCACGCGCTCACTCGGGTGCTCCTCGAGGGCGAGGACGGCTATCGCCTCAGTGACGCCGAGGATCGCGAAACCTATGAGGCAGTCGAGAACCTGTTCGTGCTCGAACGGGCGCAGCGGCGTCTCTTCACCTTGGCCAACCTGCTGCCCAGGGCTCTGGGCGCACGGATGCAGAAGTGGGTGGAAGGCGGGCGCTACGGCACACTGTTCGACAATCCGCACGACACCCTTCCCATCGAGCGCCTCCAGGTCTTCGACTTCGAGTCGATGCGCGAGTACCCGTCGCTGCTCGAGCCGCTGCTCTTCTACGTGCTGCATCGGGTCAGTCGGCGCGTCCACGACCCGGCCGAGGCCGGCGGCCTGAAGATCTGCGTGATGGACGAGGCGTGGCGCCTGATTCAGCATCCGTCGCTGCGCGCCTACGTGCAGGAGGCGCTCAAGACGTGGCGGAAGCGCAACGCCGCCGTACTCCTGGCGACCCAGACCATCGACGACTTCGCGTCGGCCGACCTGCTCCGCACTGTGGTCGAGAGCTGCCCGACGCGACTGCTGTTGGCGAACCCGGCGCTGGACCGACACCAGTACGCCGAGCTGTTCCAGATGAACGCCATGGAACTGGACCTGCTGGCCGGCCTGACCCCCCGCCAGCAGATCCTGCTGAAGCGGCCCAACCTGACGAAGGTCCTGACACTCCGTGTGGATCCCAAGAGCTACTGGATCTACACGAACACGCCTGTCGACAACGAGCGCGTCGCCGCCGTCTTGCGCGAGTACGGGCTTGCCGCCGGCATCGACCGACTGGCCGCGTCTGCCTGAAGAAGAGGTGTTGAGATGGCTATTCGCTCGTTGATGTTGACTGTCGTGCTCGCCGCGGTGACCGTGGTCGGCACGGACTCCGTGCTCGCCCAGGTGCCAGGTATCCGAGAGGTCACCGCCTCGGATCGGAGCGTCATTCCACTCAATACGCGCCTGCGCTACACCACCATGATCGTCCTGCCCGACGGAGAGGAGATCCTCGACGTCATCTGCGGCGACCGGGACTTCTGGGTCATCAGCGCGGTTCAGAACGTGGCCCACGTGAAGCCTGCCAAGGCCAACGCCGAGACGAATCTCAATCTCGTTACGGCCCGCGGCACCATCTACTCGTTCCTGCTCAGCGAGAAGACCGCCGCACCCGTGGCTCAGACGGCTACGGACCTGAAGGTCTATGTCACCGCCGATCCATCTACGCCGGCAGGCCGACAGAAGTACTTCAGCGCGGCCGAGGTCGAGAGACTGCAGGCGGAGCTGACGGAAGCGCGCGAGGCCGTGATGCAGGCCGAGGTGCGTGCGAGGGAGAGCGTGGCGTCGGCGAAACAGGAGCTCCCGACGCTGATGCAGTTTCCGTACGCGCCGTTGAAGTACGAGCGGCCGTTCCTCGTCCGCGCCATGTGGCATGACGGGCAGTTCACATACCTGCATTCCGACGCCGCTGAACTGCCCGCGCTCTACGAACTGAAAGACGGCAAGCCGTCTCTGGTGAACTTCCAGGTCCAGCGTGGCACGTACGTCGTGCCCAAGATCCTGGAGCGCGGATACCTCGCCCTGGGCAACGCAAAACTGGCCTTCGAGCTGCGGGAGCGGTAATCATGGCCGAGCAGCTCGAGACCTCGGGTACGGCGCCTGTCGTTGATCGCCGGCCAGTGCCCCGTGGCGTCCTGCCAAAGGGCGTCCAGACCTGGTTGATGGTTGCCCTCGCGATCGGGATGCTCGGAATCATCTTTCTCACGGGGCAGCCAGACGGACCGGCCGCACCTCGCCAGGCCACCCAGCCCGCCGCGGCGCCGTCGGCAGACCGCGTGCGCGACTACCAGGAGCGGCTCCGTCTTCTCGACGAACAGGCGGCGCGCGAACTGCGGCAGGCCGCTCTCGACGCGCAGTCGGTACCGATGCCCACAGCGCCGGAAGACGTAGGTCCGCCGCCCGTGGATCCGCTGGTCGCGGAGCGCCAGCGCCGCGACTACGAAAGCCTTTTCGCGAGCAACGTCGTGTTGAGCCGTCGCCCCGATGGGCAGCGGCCGGACGCGGGCCAGCGTGTGATGCCAGGAAACGGAGAGCCTCGGCTCGCCGCACAAGAGCCGTCGATCGATGAGATTGCCGATGCGGTCGTGCGGGCGACGGGTCGGACAGCAGGCGCGGTCGCCCCGGTGGCCGGGCCCCCGGTTGCCCTGGGATCGATTACGACCGCGAACGCGCAAGGCGACCAGCCGAGTCCGCAGCCGACTCCCCGGATCAGTGCAGTCGGTCCCTTGCACCGCGTGCTGGAAGGCACGGTGATCGATGCCGTGCTGACGAACCGCCTCGACGGCGCGGCGGCTGCGCCGGTGAACTGTCTCGTCACGAACCCCGTGTACTCCCACAGCGGACAGCACGTGCTGATACCTGCTGGCGCACGCGTGCTCGGCGAGACGCGGCCGGTCCAGACGCTGGGGCAGACTCGGCTGGCCGTCGCATTCCACCGTCTGCTGATGCCCGACGGAAGCACAGTGCCGCTCGACCAGTTCAAGGGCCTGAACCAGATCGGCGACTCCGGCCTCAGGGATCGCGTCAACCATCACTTTATGTCCACGTTTGGTGCGGCCGCCGCCATCGGACTCGTGAGCGGCCTCTCGCAGTGGCTGGGCAACGCCGCGTTCGGCATCGGCGACGGCGATCGGACGGTCGTGATCGCCGGGAGCGCGGCCGATGCGACGGCCCAGGCCAGTGCTCAGGTCATGAGTCGGTTCTTGAACCGCCTGCCGACCATCACGATCCGGGAGGGGCATCGGGTGAAGGTCTACATCACGAGCGACCTCGACCTGCCGGAGTGGCGTTCGGTGTCTCAGGTCGGCCGGTTGCAGCGGAGGTGAGCCATGGTCAGACGAGCTGTCGTCGTCGCGTTGTTCCTGGCCCTCGCGGTCACGCCCACGCACGCGCAATGGGCTGTGTTCGACCCAGCCAACTTCGCGCAGACGGTCCTCATCGCGCAGCGCACGCAGCGGCAGTACGAGGAGCTATTGGCGCAGTACCGGACGATCCTCCGAATGGCAGAAGGGCTTGGCAGCCTGGAGTCCTATCGGATCCCGTCGATCGGCGTCACTCGTCACGATCCGGGACGGTGGACCTACGGCCGGGCGTGGCTGCAGGGCCTGAACAGCGGTGATGCCACAGGCGCTGCCTATTGGGCCACCACGCTGCCCTTGGAGCGGCCGTCCGTACTGCCTCCGCGTTTGACCGCCGCTGCCCGCCGGGCCCTCGAGCGACAGTACGCCACCATCGAGGTCACTGACTCGGTCGCCATGATGGGCGGCCACCAGGTCGGGGCGCTGCGGGGCTACCACGGTCAACTGCAACGCGCGGTGCAGGACCTCGAGAGCGATGTCCTCAACGGTCTGGAGCGCTATCACGAGATGACGGCGATCCTCGACAAGGTTGCCGCAGCGGAGCTCCTGGGCCGCAGGCAGGACATGGCAGCTAACCAGCTCTTGTCGCACGCCCTGGAACAGATGCTCGCACGCAGCAAACGCCTTCGGGACACCGAGGCGGCGACGATGAACATGCAGCTTGTGACCTGGCGCGACGGCCGGGCCGCCAACGACGCGCTCGTACGCGGGACGGGGGACGCCCTGCGCACCTGGCGCCAGCCGTAGGAGGACGTCATGCGAAAGACCCTGCTAACCCTGGTGATCCTGCTTGGGACCGCGGCCCCAGGGTACGCCCAATGGGTGGTCTACGACTCGGCCGTCACCTACAGAAACACGGTGACGGCAGCGCTGAAGGAGGTGCTCATCCGGCTGCAACAGCAGCAGCATAGCGAGCTGCGCCGGATGGCACACCGACTCAGCATGTTTACCACTCTCGCGAAGTTCCGCGTGCCCGATCCGCCTCGCTGGCGGACCCACGATTTCGAGGGCCCAGCGTTCCTGTTCGCACGCGACTACCACGCGGCCCTGAACTACGGCGATGGGTCAGGCCGAGCCTATCTTGGGATCAGCCATCCGCTCATCGATCCGACGTCGAGCATCGGCCGGCTGCCCGCAGTCGCCAGACGCGTACTGTCGAGCCACCTGGCGACCCTCGACTTGAGCGATGCTGCCGTCATCGCCGCCACGCATGACACCGGCCAGTTGCGATACAACGGTCGGAGAGAACTGGCCGCCATCGATGGACTCGAGCGCGACGTCACGAACGACTCGCTGGAGCAGAGCACAACGGCGATTCTCGACAAGATCAGTGGGGCCGGTCTTATTGCCGCCCGCCAGCGCCAGGCGCGGATCCAGCTGCTCGACGGCCTGGTCGAGCATCTTCTGGTCGAGAGCAAGCGGACGCGGGACACCGAGACCGCAGCCATGAACATGCAGCTGGTCGCGTGGCGGGATCGCGCGGCCGTGAATCAGGCATTTGTCGCTGGCGCCGGCGATGCCCTCCGGACCTGGCGTCAGCCGTAGCAGAGACGGGAGCGGGCCATGCCGACGCAGCCGTCGCTCAATCTGATTCCTACGATCCAGCAGGCGATCATGAGCCTGTTGCTGACGTATGAACCGGTGTTCATCCAGTTCGGCTACACGCTCTTCGTCGCCTTCGCGACCATCCTGATCGCCTGGAACGGGATTCGGATGATGTTCAGTCGCGACGGGCTGGGCGACCAGATGTTCGACTTCGCCAAGCTGCTCCTGTTCATCTCCTTCGGCTATGCCTTGATCGCGTTCTACGAGAGCCCGCTGCCCGGTATCGGCGTGTCGTTCAGCAACCTCATCACGGACCAGGCCGGCTACTTCCAGTCCGTGCTCGAGGCTCGCGCGTTCGACAACATCTACCGCCATTTCGACGAGCTGTCGGAGCACTTCATGCAGCCAGACCCCTGGTCGATTCTCGCGAACCTGATCTACTGGACGGTCCTGCTGCTGATCGCCTTCGCCAAGGCCGTCTCCCTGGCCGTGATCGCGTTCGGGCTCATCGCCACAGCGGTCTGCGGCCTGCTGGGGCCGATCTTCGTGCCCTTCTTCATTGTCCCCAAGTTGGACTGGCTGTTCTGGGGCTGGCTGCGCTCCTTCATCCAGTATTCGTTCGTGCCCGTCGTGGCGATTGCGTTCCTCATGATTTTCGAGCAGTTCGTCTTCCGATACGTGACGACCTTGCCGCCCATGATCACGCAGGCCGAGTACGGTGTGTATGCCCTGCAAGCATTCGCCGTCGTCGCGACGTTCTGCCTGGGCATTCTGCAGGTGCCATCGCTGACGCAGTCCATCTTCTCGGGCTCGAGCGGCGAGAGCGTGGTGACCAACCGTCTCAACGTCGGGCGGCTGCTCACCCGCCGGTAGGAGGGTCAGATGGGTAACCGATTCACGACGATCCGTCGCCACGACGGCGAGTCTGCGCCAGGCCTCGACCTGTCGCGCGTGATCGTCATCGGATTCCTGATTGCTGCCGCGCTCGGACTCATGACCGGCATCGGGTGGATGGGTTGCCATCTGGTGCGTTCGCAGTTCGGGGGCTAGGGACGAGGACAGGGCGATGCGCGCACCCGTCGGCGATGTGAACCCCAAGACGCTGGAGAACGCCAAGCGCCAGTTCGTCGAGGTCTACGGATCGGCGCTCGTGCTGAATACCTACCTCAAGATTGCACTGGTGCTGGTGTCACTCGTCGCCCTTGGCCTGATCGGCTTGAACGTCTACACGGCAGCACGGTACGCGGACGTGAGGCCGCTGGTGGTTCGCATCGATGAAGTGGGGCGCGCGGAAGCGGTCGCCTACGACGCCTCGCGCTATCAGCCGCAGCCGCCCGAACTCCGCTACTTCCTGACCCAGTTCATCGTGAAGCACTTCGGGCGCATCCGGGCCACCGTCCAGCGTGAGTACCCAGACTCGCTACTGTTCCTGGAACCTGCACTTGCCGATGCGACCATCGCGCAGAACGACCGGAACCGTGCCATCGAGACGTTCGTGACGAACCCGTCCGCTGACGAGATCGAGATCGTGGTACAGAACGTGAGCCTGAGCGAGCTCACGACCACTCCGTTCAAGGCGGCAATCAACTTTCAGAAGGTGTTCTACAGCCCCGGCACACGGCACGAGCGCGCACGGGAGACGTATGTCGCACAGGTTGACTTCGCGCTCCGAGACCATGTGCCAAACGCCTTTGTTCGGGTGAATCCCCTGGGCCTCCAGGTGTCCTACTTCCGCGTCGACCAGGCGTTCGAGGAGGCCGCTCGATGATTGCGAACGCAGCCTTCCTGGCCGGCGTCAGTGTCTTCCTTCTCCTCGCCTGGTTGGCTGGCGAACTCGTTTTCCTGTCGCCGTACAAGGCCACGTTGTTCCGGAACCACGGCTGGTTCCTGGGCGGCGTGGCGCTCGTCGTGTTCTTCAACCTGTGCGCCCTGTACTACAGCGTGGCGCGGTGGCTATTCCTTCGAGACTCCGGCCGCAAACTCCTTCACCTGGACCGGCAACTGGGCACGTCTGACGCCGCCCTCGACGACTTCGGGCCCCATCTGGATGTGTGAAGGAGTGATCGTATGCATCGAGACATGGATCCCAGGGAGGTCGAGCGGGATCGACCGGAGATGCTCCGCGGAGGGCGCGGTGGTTCAGACCATGAGCGATCCATCGAGCACCGCGATTCGAGAGATCCGCTCACCCGAGAGCTGAACCTGCCACGAGGACGGGCGCGGGAGCCCGTGCAGTCCCGGGCGTGGGAGGGTGAGCTGCGCGGCTCCGAAGTGCGCGTGCTCGCCACTGCGGGTGCGTTCCGCGTCGTGCCGCTGGACGACCTGCGCCGCCCGCAGGACCGCACCCACGTGCATCGAAAGGACGTCGAGCGGCTGCGGGCCGAGGGCCTCGTGCAGACGACGCCCTACATCGTCGGGCGCCGCCACACGACCTTGGTGACGTTGACCGAACGTGGCCGGAGCGTGCTCGAGAGCTCACGCCGAGAGCGTGGAGATGACGCTCGCCAGTCGTTCTACGCCGGCGTGAGCAAGCCGCGTGAACTGGCGCACGACACCCGTCTGTACGCGGCCTACCGGGAGACGTGCCGGCGGCTGGACGAGCGGGGCCTCCGGGTCGAGCGCGTTGTGCTCGAAGAGGAACTCAAGCGGGAGTATCAGCGGTTCCTGCAGGAACCCAATCGCGGGCGTGGCGACAGCTCTGGTAGGCCCGGCCGGACGGCCGAGGAAGTGGCGCGGTGGGCTCACGATCATGAGTTGCCGATGGTCGACGACCACGTGCAGTTCCCGGACCTGCGCATCGAGTGTGAGCGGGAGGACGGAGGCCGCGAGATCGAAGACGTCGAGGTCATCACACCGCACTACCGCGGCGCCCATGCCGCGGCCAAGGTGAGCGCCGGGTTCACCCGCTACGGTGCGGTCAGCGCGAGATTCGGAGGCTCCTCCGGCCGCGGTCGGGGCGGACGGGGGCGTGACGTGCGCCTGGCCGAGGAGATGCTGTCGTGACCTTTGAGGAGCGCGTCAAGGCCATCGCCGACAAGCACTTCACGGAGCGCCAGGCGCGGTTTCTGGTGACCGTGATGCTGCACTCCGGCATCTGCATGAGGCGCCACTACTGCGCGTTTGCCGGCATCCGGCATGGGCAGGTGGACGTCAACTTCTTCGACCGTCTTACGGCCGACAGATTCGCGACGGCCTTCGACTTCAAACACAACCGTGCCCGGATCTACCACGTCCACCACCGCGCGCTGTACGAGGCGATCGGCGAGCCTCATTCGCGCTTGAGAAAGCCCCTCGCACTCGCCAGAGCCGTCGAGAACGTAATGATCCTCGACGCCGTGATCGCACGACCTGAGGTCACCTGGCTCGCCACTGAACGCGAGAAGGTTGAGCACTTCGCGTTGCGGGTCGGGGAGCTTCTGCACCGGGAGGAGTTTCCCCACTTGGACTTCGGTGACGCTGGATCGACCACGACACGGTTCTTCCCGGACAGGCTGCCGATCGGCGTGGACCCAGACCATCACGGGCACCTGTTCCTGTACCTCGTTACCCGCCGGGTCCCTGTCGACTTCCGCCCGTTCCTGCAGCGCCACGCCGACCTTCTGAGAGCACTGCCCAAGTGGACTCTACAGCTGCTGGTGCCCTCTCACTTGTCGGAATCGACCGAGGCGTTCCTTGCCGCGGCGCGTCAGGAACTGGCGGCGCCGCTCCGGGCCTCCGTCGTGGAGGAACTGCGCTGGTACTTCAACGAACGCCAGCGGATGACCGTTGCCGATGACAGTGCGCGGAGCGCGGACCCCGCCCGTTATCAGCGCGTCCGCCGTGCATTCGGGGCGCCCCGATACCGAGTGCTGTACCGCACCTGGACACGCGTCGGTGACCGTGCTGTGAACGGCCTTCAGTCGCGGGTCTTGGCCGACGCGCTGGAGCGCCGTACCGGGCGAATCGAGCACCAGTCGCTGCCCCGTCCGTACCTTCATCTCTCTCCCCTGGTAGGCACGGCATGAGCGGGACAGCACTAGACAATAGGGTAGACAACCGGCCGGGAGGCACTTGTCTAGTGCTGCAGGCAGAGTCTCGAGCCGGACGGCCCGTCCTCGAGCGACAGCCAGCGGCTCACGATCCCTTTGCCATGGCCTTGCCCAGCAAGGGGATGCAGGCACGCGCAGCTGACGTAACGGGCGGCGTTCTGTGCCGCCCGCCGAGCGCGCCGGACACGCACTACACATCGAATCGGGGCGTGAGCGACCCCCCGATTTCGGCCGCTGGTCCTCTCGACCCGCGGCCCCGGAGGGTCGCTCACGCCCCGATTCCGTGCCCAGTTCGTGCGGCAGACCCTGGCCCAGCTCGCGTCCGACTCAGCGTCCATCGCGGCTGCCCACTTGGCGCGTCCTTGCATGCCGGCACAATCGCCGCTTGCCTGGCCGTGACACTACTGACCGACCTTTCGGAAGGACATGAGCCATGGCTCTGATCAAACCTCGCACCCGCGGCAAGCAGCTCGTGAGGCACCGCACCCGTCTGGACCACGAGACGAACGAGACCCTCTACGCGTACGCGCACTTCATCGGCGAGCCGACCGAGTACGTGCTCAACCAGGTCATCGACAACGTCCTTGGCAAGGACAAGGACTTCCAGCAGTGGCGTGCCACGCATCCGGACTCCTTCGTCCCGCGGACCCAGGCCCGTCGTCGCGCTGGCAGCACGCACGCGAGAGGCGCGGCGGCGGCAACCGCGTAGCCGACTTTTGGCAGTCACGAGGGGTCATGCTGCGGACGCTCATCGACGCACGGGCACTGCTGGCGACTCTGGTCGCGGCCGTGGTCGGGGTGTGCGGGCTGCAGGCGTTCCCAATCGATCGGGACAACCCGTTCTTGCTCCTCATCGAAGTGCGGCGTCCTGACATCGCCCACGGGCTGGCCTATGGATACGGGCTCCTGTGGTTTTCCACGCCGTTCTGGTTGGCGTCTATCGTTATGTCCCTGGCAGCGATCGTGGCGTCCGGACTCAAGCCGACGTGGGCTTACCGTCCGCTGCCGCCCTATCCGGAGCCCGAGAAGCGACCTGACCTCTCACTGGTGCTTGGGGAAACCCACTTCGCGGACCGCAGCGGTCGAGCGCCGGAACCGCGGTGGCTGCAGATTCCGGAACGGGGACTCTACACGGGCATCATGATCCTCGGCGCCGTTGGCACGGGGAAGACCTCTGCCTGCATGTATCCGTACGTCGACCAACTCCTGCGTTGGCGGGCGGACGACACCGACCGCAAGGTGGGGGCGCTTGTGATGGAGGTCAAGGGTGACTTCTGCCACCAGGTGCGGACCATTCTCGACCGCACTGGCCGTGCGGATGACTACATCGAGGTCGGGCTCGATACCAACGCCAGCTACAACCCGCTGCACAACGACCTGGATCCGTACGCCGTGGCCTACGCTATCGCCACACTGCTGAACAACCTGTTCGGAAAGTCGAAGGAACCCTTTTGGCAGCAGGCGTACACGGACCTGCTCAAGTTCGTGATCCTCCTCCGTCGCATCACCGAGGGCTACACGACCTTCGCCGACGTGTACCAGTACATCCTCGACGACAGCCGCATCGCCCACGACATCAAGCGCCTCAAGGACACGCTCGATGACCCGCAGGACGTGATTCGCATTCGAACCGAAGAGTACGAGCTCCTCGACGTCCACCGGTGGAGCCAGTGGTTTCCCGTTGAGGGTGGCTTCATGGCGCACCCCTACAACGCCGATCTGGACGGGTACCTCGACAAGAAGGGGCTGTCCCAGGGCGTGGCGAAGCCCAATGGCGCAGGATGGGCTGAGCGCAAGCATCAGATCGAAGCTCTTGATCGCTGGTACTCGCAGGGATGGAGCCGACTCGATGCGAGACTCCGCTCGAACATCACCGAGGGCATCGTCGTATTCCTGTCGCTGTTCGACGACAATCCCGCCGTTCACCGCGCGTTCTGCCCGCCGCGCCGCTCCTACATGGACATGCGCCTGCCGGGCGACTTGGAGCCCCTCCAACCCCTCGATACCCTGCTGGACACGGGGAAGGTGCTGGCCCTGAACTTCCCGGTCGCCATGAACCCGGGCCTGGCCCGAATCATCGGCGTCATGCTCAAGCTCGACTTCCAGCGCGCGGTCCTTCGCCGCATTCCGAAGATGACTGCCGAACGTTCACGCGTGTGGCGCGACCTGCTGTTCGTGTGCGACGAGTACCACGCCTTCGCCACCGTCGGGGAAACGGACCCGACTGGCGACGAGCGAACCTTTGCGCTGTCCCGCCAGGCGCGGCTGATTCCCATCGTCGCGACGCAGAGCATCAGCTCGCTGCGGTCGGTGCTGCCCGGAGACGAGAGCTGGCGCACGCTCCTCCAGTGCTTCCGCAACAAGATTTTCCTCGCAACCAGCGACGAGTTCACAGCCCGCAACGCCGCAGACCTGTGCGGACGGAAGGACCGCATCAAGGCGCGCTACTCCCTGGCGGAGTCCGGGAGCGACACGCACGTGTCCTTCCTTACCGGCCGCACCGCTGCAGCACGCCAGGCGATCACGGCGACCAAGAGCTACGGTCCCGTGCACGAACACATCTTCGCCCCGCGCGTGTTCACGGAGCTGCAGAACGCGCAAGCGATCGTGCTGCCGTATGACGGCGTGAATCCGCTGCCGCCGCAGTATTGCTACTTGAAGCCTCACTACCTCGACGTGCAAACGAGCTATTTCGACCACGTCGCGGCGGGTGCCCTGTGAGCAGCCTCGACCGCATCCTGCCGTTCCTGAGGCCCATCGAGGATCTTCTGCAGGATCCAACCGTGACCGAGGTGATGGTGAACTGCGGCGGGCGCAAGGTGTTTGTGGAACGGCTGGGAGCCTTGGAGTTGGTGCCCGAACGTTCGCTCGAGGTGCGGAACCTGACGGTCGCCATCAAGAATATCGCCCGGGCCTGCGGCGACGAGATCTCCGAGGCGCAGCCCGCGCTCGACGCCAGACTCGAAGACGGCTCGCGCGTGGCCGCGATGTTCCCGCCATGCTCGGTGGATGGTCCGACGCTCACCGTTCGGAAGTTCACGCACCGCTACAGCTTGCAGGAACTGGTCGAGTGCGGAACCCTCAGAGCGTCGCTTGCGGCACGCCTCACCGAGGCCGTGCGCCGGCGCAAGAACGTTCTGATCTCGGGAGGCACGGGGACCGGCAAGACGACGCTCCTCAACGCGCTCGCGGCAACGATTCCGCCAGAGGATCGAATCGTCCTGATTGAGGAGACCTCGGAGATCGTCATCGACAAGCCAAACCTCGTGCGGTTCGAGGCGCGCCGCGCGCAGGCACCACTGGGGCAGGAGACACCCCTCCCGGCCGTCACCATTGCTGACCTCCTGAGAGCTACGCTGCGACATCGACCGGACCGTATTTTGGTCGGCGAGGTGAGAGGTGCTGAAGCGTTCGATCTGCTGCAGGCGCTGAACACCGGACATCAGGGCGCTCTGAGCACCATTCACGCGAACTCGGCCGAGCAGGCCCTCGCCCGCCTGGCCCACTGCGTGCTGACCGCAAACACCGGGCTACCGCACCGCGGCACACGGGAAGCCATCGCGCTGGCCATCCATCTGGTCGTCCACATCGAGCGTGTTGCCAGAACGCGGCAGGTGACCGACGTGGCCACGGTGTCCGGTTACGACACGGCCAGCGACCGTATTCGTCTGGAACCTGTCAATATCGTGGATGCCCCCGCCCAGGAAGGAGCATTCGCATGAGCTCGATACCGCCGTGGGCGCGGCCGGTGCCTCTGCTTGTTGTCTTGTGGGGCTGTGGCGGTTCCTCGCCGACGCCGACGTCGCCGACGCCCGCGACGTCTTTCCTCACAGGCACGTGGACTGGCACGGTCACGATTCAGGTCAATCCGGGCGATCCTGCGCCGCCGCCGCCGAGCAGCGGCCCCATGCACTGGACGTTCGAGGTGATGCCCCAGACCAACCTGCAGTCCTTCCGCACGACCGTGCGGTCCGACCATCCGTGGCTGACGATGATGACGACAGCGACCACGGCATTGACGCCGGGTAGCACGCCGCCTGCAAATATCAGCACGCAGGGGGAGTTCACGTCACCGCGGGGCTGCCGCGGCACGTTCGGCAGCGTCGGCATGGCGCAGGCCACTCGTATCGAGGCGGACTTCACCGGAACGGACTGCCAGCAAGCAACGTTCGTCGGACAGCTCGTGCTGACCAAGAACTGACGGGAGGTATCCGATGGCGATTGATCTCGACGCGCCGCTTCGGTTCCTGCACACCGCATTCCGGCCACAAGACTGGATTGCCGTCCTCCTAAAGTCTCACGACACCGGCGGCACGGCCCAGCGTGTCGGGCCCATGTCCCTGATCGCCAGCCCGAGGTTTCAGGCGTGGCTCAGAGCAGAGAACGCCAGACGCTTCAGCGTGTTCGTCAGCGTGAATACGATTCGACCGCAGCGGAAGGCTCGGACGCGCGATGCGATCGCGGACATCAGACATGTGTTCCTGGATGCCGATCGAGACGGGCCAGGAGTTCTGGCCGCGATCGCCAGGCGGCCGGACCTGCCAAAGCCGTCATGTGTGGTGCACTCCTCGCCGAACAGGCTTCACGTGCTGTGGCGTGTGTCAGGGTTCGACAAAGAGCAGGTGGAGGCGCTGCAGAAGCAGCTTTCAGCAGAACTCGGAACAGACAGGGTAGCCACCTCCTGCGCTCAGGTCACGCGTGTGCCCGCGTTCTTCAACCACAAGTATCGACCGGGTCCGATCGTCACCGCGGACTACGCGCCAGGCAGGCGCATCTTCAATCCGCGGGACTTCCCCTCAGCGACTGCTCCGACTGCCGTTCACTCATCGGGCCAGCCTCCCCATCCGTACGGGCGCCCTGACGATGTCCGCGAACGCGCCCGCAAGTACCTGGCCGCGATTCCACCGGCCGTCGCCGGAAATGGCGGCGACGCAGCGACGTTCCGTGTGTGTTGCCGTCTGGTTCGCGGTTTCGCGCTTCACGACGAGGAGGCTCTCAGTGTGCTGAAGGAATGGAACCACGGTTGCGTTCCACCGTGGTCGGAAGAGGAACTACGAGCCAAGCTCAGGGGTGCCCGACGATATGGCCGCGAGCCCGTCGGCGGTCTCCTCGCTCACACACACACTCAGAGTCGTATCGGCTAGCGTGTGGCCACGGCCTGTCCCCGCGAGGGAACTAGGTGGGGTTCGCGACGACGGCGCCACCAGTCTCGATGTCCACCGCGAACTTGTCGGGCAGGTCACTGGCGCGGATCGCGGAAGCCTCAACCGCCACGTCGTAAGGCACACGAATGAATTCGACAGGGTTGGCGAGGTCCGACGGGTCAAGCACGATGTAGCAGGCGCGCCAGTCGCCGTCCTTCGGCTTGCCGACCGATCCTGCGTTGACGAACAGCACGTCGTCGACCCGCTTGGTGTACGGCTTGTGCGTGTGGCCGAACACGATGATGTCGGCCTGTGAGGACGCCGCAAGTCGCTGGAAGCTCGAGACCGGCCGGTCCTCGAACAGATACTCGTTCATCCGGCGCGGGCTGCCATGCACCAGCAGGATGCGGCGGCCGTCAGCCTCGAACCGGATTTCGGGTACGAGCGTGCGCAGGAACGCCTTGTTCTCGGCCGTTACCGTAGCCTTCGTCCACGCCAGCGACTGATCGCCGAGTGCTTTGTCGAGGGGATTCGTATAGGCGCACCCGCACTCGTCGCGCTCGAACCCCACGCCATCGTCGTAGTTGCCGACGATCGTCGGAATCCCGGCAGCCCGAATCCGTTCGGTCACTTCGTTGGGGTGTACGGCGTAGCCGACCAGGTCTCCCAGGCAGTAGGTCGCCTCCACCCGCCGCGTCTGCAGGTCCGCCAGCACCGCGTCGAG
>DATFCF010000172.1:0-18815 GCA_035253445.1 Mycobacterium sp. | reverse complement strand
TCAGGGAGGCGGCGTATGCAGGTGATGATCGGTGGGCCGGAGTTGCGCGGACGGAGCCCGGGATGATCTCCGGATGGCACCATCACGACGGGTGGGACACCTACATCTACGTGACGACTGGCAAGCTGAAGCTCGAGTTCGGACCCAACGGGTCAGAAGTAGCCGAGGCCGGGCCGGGGGATTTCATGCACGTCCCCGCCCTTGCGGTCCACCGGGAAGGCAACCCCAGCGACCGAGTCGCAGACCTCGTCGTCTTCCGCGTGGGAAGCGGGGAGATTGTCGTGAACGTCGACGGACCGGACTCGGAGTAGAAACCAAGGTACGGCGATGGCTTCACCGATGCCCGAACTGCCTGGTCATTTGGGCAAGCGCGAAGCAACCGAGCGGGCCGAGCGGCTCACACCTGTGAGTTCCGCCGGCACGGCTAACGACTCAGCCCCAAGAATTATGGGGCGCCCGAATGGTGCCGAACTCGGGCGGACGCCCCCGCAGGCCGACGGGCATCCCTCGCTTCAGCGGTGTCTACGGTGCGAGGATGAACATGGCGGAGGCCGCCGTCGACGTACTGCGGCGCCGAGGCGCCGGGCGTCCAATGCACTACCGGGACATTACGGAGAAGGCCGTCGAAGACGCGCTCATCGCGCCCCGAGGGTTGACGCCGGAAGCGTCGATGCTTGCGGCGATTACCGTGGATATCTCGCGCCGGGAAGGTGCTGGCGAGCCTCCGGCCTTCGTTTCCTATGGACGCGGCTTCTACGGCCTGCCACCGGAGCGTGTCGGGTCGGAGATCGAGGAAGCGATTCGGCGCAACAATCGAGATGTCCGCGAACGACTCCACGCAGAGCTCCGAGAGATCGAACCGCAAGCTTTCGAGGACTTGATCGGTCGCCTACTCACTGCTCTTGGATTCGTCGACGTCGAGGTGACCAACTACTCACGTGACGGCGGGGTCGACGTTCGAGGCACGCTCGCCGTCGGTGGAGTTACGAACGTCACGACAGCGATCCAAGTGAAGCGGTGGGCAAAGAACATCTCGGGAAAGACCGTACGCGAGCTCCGTGGCGGTCTCACCCCGCATGAGCGAGGGCTTATCATCACCACTGCCGGATTCACGCGAGACGCGCAGGCGGAGGCCCAAGCGGTGGAGCGGGCACCCATAGCCTTAGTCAACGGTGAGAAGCTGGTGAGCCTCTTAGTTGAGCACGCTATTGGAGTCGTTCGGACCGAGGCACGGATTCTGCGTCTCGATCCTGCCGCGCTGCTGGGGCCGGGAGAGGACGAAACGGCGCCTCCTGAGCTTGAGGCCGGGGACGAGATCGAGGACACGGCTGCGGCAGAAACCGCGCCATCGAACCTCCCGGTTCCCCGAGGAAGGCGCTCGTCCCGCCATGCATCGGGTAAGAATCTTTCGCTCTGGCCTCTGCCCGGTGGTCGCGGCAATTTTGTCCAGACGATGTGGATGATGCTCACATTCGTCAGCGAGCGAGAACCAACCCTTGACGAGTTCATCGACTGGCTGATCGGCACATTCGATAGGGTCAACAGTCGAAAGACCGCCAAGGGCTACATCGAGATGGTCCGCCTCGCAGGACTGATTGAACCACGCGTCGATCGTTTGGTACTCACCTCAGACGCCGCCTCCTACCTTGCCTCCACAGATCCGGACGAGCTGTACCACACAATGTGCGACAACATCGCCGGCTTCGAGGACACCCTCGACCGAATCCGACAGGAGCCGGCCACCTTGTCCGAGTTGACGGCGTATCTCAACACGCTCTTGGGTACCCAATGGGACACGGACGCCCAGGCAGGGTGGCGAGTGCAGTGGTTGGAGAGCTTCGGCAAGGTCGAACGAAACGGGGACAGATTCGTACCTCGGGAGTAGGACCATGTGTCGTTGGACCGAACCCCCCCCGATCCCGATCACCCACGTGGCGCTTCGCTACTTGACTCAGCGACCCGTGGAGCCTCTGGAACTCTGCAAGCGGCGCCGCAATCGTCTAACTCCACCACGAGAAGGAGGGTCGCCACCGTCGGGCCATGCCTCTGCTGGTCGTAATTCGGATGGTATCGCCGCAGACTTGGTGACGCACGTGCCACGATCTGATCATGCCAGTGCCAGAAAATGCACAGACAGGATGGGAGATCTACAAGGCGAGCGACTACGAATCCACGTTGCCGGAGATCAACGATGAACTCCAAGCCCGCAGCCTCGCGCCCGTCTCACAGCGTATGTATTCTCATTATCGGAAGTTGCACCGGTACGGCTACGAGCAGTACATCGCAATCAATCAGCTCGATGTCCGTACCATGGAGGACCCAGTGTGGGACCGCGCCCTCCGTGGCCGATACCCTCTGAATAGGGTTGAAGAGTCAGTACGAGTCTTGCTGCTCGCCAACGACGAGCCGGTCGAGCTCTTGGGGGTGGCCGAGGAGGTAAGCGACGGTGAGGTTATTCTGAGAATCTCCGGGAGCCGAGCCATGGATGTCTTCGGACGGGCCGGGGCTGCGCTGTGGACGCTTGAGGTCATATTCACCTCGACCGGTGAGTTGAGGCTGTGTGATGTCCTGAAGGTCACGCTCGATCATCGTCGTCGTCGAGTGACGGTGCGTGCCACGTTTATCGGCGTGCCTGCATCTGAGGAACTCATTGCTCGAGAACTTCTCTCGACCCGCACGTTCAGGATTGTTGTTGGATCCGAGGTGGCTGTACCGCTTCTGGCACGCGCTGCCCAGCAACTGTTCTGGATGTTCTCCGGAACTGAAGCAGTTCGCATTGCGGCAGCAGAAATGCTTCAGTCGCTGGATTTAGAGCGCCGCTATGGAGTCCAAGCGAACCGCGTTGAGCGCTTGTCAGTTGCCAGTCCGCTGGAAGCACTCATCATGGCATCCGGCCCTGTCCTTATCGGAGTGGGCATTCTCATTGAAAGGATTGTGGGGGCGAGGAAGTCGTGGTGGGAGGGAACGAAGGCGAGGCACGAGGCCACTGCGGCCGAGGAGGATGTGACGCGTCTTCGGTGGGAGCGCGCACGCCGAGATGTACTCGATGGGATCGGAGTCGAGGAGGTCGCCGCCGCTATTGCAGACGCTGTGCGTCGCGAACTGGGCTTGCCGGGGCGAGAGCTCCGTGTCTCGGAGGACGACCCCGCCCTCAAGACGCTTCTTACCCACGCGCTCCCGGCCCTCGGTGAGCTGGTCGAGGCCGGCGACGGCGACATAACTTTCGAAGCGATCGGAGGCGGGAGGGAGGATGATGGGCCTCCTTAATCGGTCACTCCCCCGGCCGGGGCACAGGCTGATCGACGTGTCGATGGGGCGGGCGCCCTCGGCGAGGGTTGCCCGCCCGGGAACCGGCGAACTCGGGCGGATGTTGGTACCCGATAACGGGTTGGCGTCTGCGTCGGCACATGCAGCGCCGTCGGCATGGTGCTCGACGGGATCGACTCAACGACTGCTCTGACAGGGCTCGTTCACAACGACCCGCGACTACGAGTGGCTGTCTACGCCCAGAACGACAACCGCCGCAGACGTCGCTGCGGCGGAGATTCTCGGGCGGCGGTTCTCAAGGGTCTCGCGGCCTGGGCGGTGCCTGACTCGCCGCGCCGGCCAGGGCTAGGACGCCCGGACCTGCTCTTTTCCTTGTCGGGAAGGCGGGACTTGAAGCGCCGCGATGCGCTACCGGCTCAGCAGCTGGCGAGCGCACAACGCGCCGTGCCGCCGTTTGCGGATACACCGGCGCTCCTCCGCCCGCTCCGCAGCCGGCATTTTCGCGTGGACGTTGGCGCGGAGGTGCCCGGTGGACGTTCGCGGCGGTGACCGGTGACGATACGCCCGTTGGCGTGCTCCGCGGCGGCTGGCGCCTTGCGGGGTGGGTGGCCACAACTGTGTCGACCGGGATCAGAGTCAGCCGCAGGAATCACACCGGCCGGTTGCTGTCAACGAGGTGTTCCTGCCCAGTATTTGCAGAAGCTGGCCAGCGTCGACAGCCGCCACGCCAACCGTGGAGCGCCTACCCCCCCGCTCCTCCATCCATCGCCCGAACCGCTCGAGGTGAGCCCGCCGCACCTTGAACAGGCTCGGTCGCCTCATGGCACCAGGACGCGAGCGGTGGTGGTCGCTGGCGTAGCCTCCTGGTGGTTCCCGCATTAGTGGGCGCGGAACCCCGGCACGCTTGCGCCTTTCCCTTTCGTGCTTCGTGATGGCCGAAAAAAAGTAACCGTTCCCCTAGCGGATACCGTGAGCGGCCAGTGCCGGAATCGAAGCTATATAGGCCGCACCCAGGGCCGCGATCTCTAAGTTCAGCGGCGCAACCACTATCTCGCACGCGTCATATAACCTACCGAACGCGTGCAGGGCCGTCGTGGAGTGGAGACTACTCATGAACAGCGACGCTGAACTGCCGTCTGCAGGCCTTGTCGCTACCAGTTCAGTCGGGCCTCCCAAAATTATGCGCTCGGGATTAACCAAGTTGATAAGTGTAGCCAATCCTTGACCTAGATAGGTGCCCGCCCGAGCAAAGGCCTGCTTAGCCCTTTCATGATCACGAGTGACTAGAACAGCTGCATCGTCGAAGGAGTGTACTAATTGCTTTCGCCCCCAGTTGATGTCGCGAACAAAGTTGTCCATGTGAAGGACCGCCTGCAGGCACCCTCGGTTTGTACAGCGGCAACGTGGCCCGTCAGGCTGCACAACAGTGTGTCCAAACTCCCCGGCACCGCCGCTAGCGCCACGAACGAGATTACCTTCAACAACGAGTCCACAACCCAAGCCGTAAACGTTGGGTGCCATGTATACCGCTGCGAAGTTGCGGCAATCCCTACCAGCGCCGACGGTCCAGTGGTACGCAGCCATGCAATCCGCATCATTGTCCAATGTGACTGGCACGCCCGTCGCCTCGCTCATGTCCTTCGCGAGGGGCTCGTCATCCCACCTGTCATCAGGAGATATCAAGCCGGGAGCAAAAACAACCTCGCCGCGCGCTTGGTTCACATGGCCGCCAATAGACACTCCGATCGCTACAAGGCTCGCCTGCCCACTCTGAACCTGGGAGAGGGAAGCGCAGCGCTGAGCCAGATACTGAACCTGTTCGATAACGTACGGGGCACCGACGCCGTTCAATACGACGTCTTCGGCAAAAAGTGTCTCATGGGTAGCTGGTGCGAGCAGCCGAGCCGTCATTTGATACGTCGCTAGTGCGATCCCGAGCGTGACAGGCCGGGCGCCGGAACTATCGCCGTTCACCTAGTCGCCTCGCCGTCGTCCTCGCGAGCTCCATGGACCTCACTCCGCGTTTTCATGATCATACCTTCAAGATAGTGTAGGAGATGACCGAGATAATACGGGGTAAACTCGCTACTTGCATAGTTCCATTGCCAGGCGAGATCCTCGGCCTGGTCCTCAGACGGATACTCTTCGCGTCGACGCTCAAAGTATGGATGTGTTAGCTGACTAATCGTCTCCTGCAGCTCCGTGGTTATCTGGATCTCCACTTCGCTGCTGCGATCCTCCTCGTAGTCGTAGTTCAGCGCTTGTACACGGAAAGACTGCGGAACAACCACATGGACAGCATAATATCCCCACTCCTGGGCATGAATTACCCTACGCGGGGGAGGGCAATACTCAGTCGCCAAATTCTCAAGGACCTCTGCTAGAAACTCGACGCCGTCGAGATAGCGCACGACCAGTCTCGTGCGTACAATATCCCAAAGGCGCTCAAACCAAGTGTCAGGCAGCAACCACCCCTCGCTAGGAGCCTCAGGCCAATTGGGATTGTTGCGGACGTTCTCGCGCCACGTTCGACTCTGGAAGGACTCCCACGTCTTTGTTGTTATTGCGACATCCGGAATGCCCTGCGCGAAGAGACGAAACTTCGTCTTGCGTTCGTAGGTGAGCGCCCACTCACTAAGGCGTGAGTCTACAGCCTTCCAAAAGGGGGACACTTCAAAAGCTCGCGCTAGGTCACCCTGTTGATGAAGAAACCTTCCCTTTCGAAGTTCTCGGGCATCTCCGCCCCAGACTTTTTCCAGCCAATCGGTGTATTCCTTTAGGTTCGGCTTGGGTGTGATCTTATGCACGCTACACACGCTCCAAACTTGAGCAGTTGTCCTTGACTGGTGCGTCCGTCTTTGTGACCGTTGCGATTACGTTAAGCTCGGATGTGGGATCGTCAAAGGGCGAGGGCGGCGTGGCGGCTTCGGTAGCAACGGGCGCTGGGCTGCGAGGCTCACTGGACGACAATTCGCTGTTCGCTGTCGGCTGGGGTCAGCAATCCCAGTCGTGCGGCACCGATGGCGCCAGCACGTTCTCCAAGCGTTGCCGGAAGGATTGGGACCCGAGGCCTGGTATCCCACTGCATGACCGAATCGAAAGAATCGGTAACCCGGTCGAGCAATACTCTGCCCACGTTGGCTAGCCCCCCCGTAACGACCAGAGCCTCTGGGTCGAGAAGGTTTGTGAGGTTGGCAAGACCCAGCGCTATCCAGGTGGCCACGCGTCCGAGGATCTCGACGGCTTCGCTGTCGCCTTCTGCTACAGCCTCAGTGACGTGCTCACCACGAATCACCTGTATGTCTCCGCCCGCGAGTTCCGTAATACGGCGTGCCCTACCCGCGCTTGCCTCCTGACGCGCCAGACGACCCAGCCCATTCCCAGACGCGAGCGTTTCCCAGCATCCGTGTCGCCCACATCCACAGCGGGGACCGTCAGGGTCAATCACCATGTGGCCAACTTCACCAGCAAATCCGTTCGCGCCGCGGTAGAGGCTGCCCTGAGTGATAATTCCCCCGCCGATACCAGTGCCTAGCGTTAGAACCACTACGTCGTTAAGCCCCCGAGCTGCCCCGAGTTGGTGCTCGCCCCACGCTGCGCACGTGGCGTCGTTCTCAACTTGGATGGGCAATTCCAAGCGAGATCGAAGTTCGCCTTGTAAGTCGATTGCAACCAAAGCAGGGAGATTTGGAGCTACCTGAAGCACGCCGGAACGGTCAACTAGCCCAGGAACGCCTATGCCAACCGAAGCGATACTCGAGCTACCTGCCAGCGCCCGAACGAGCTCTGGCACTGCGGTGAGCAGTTCGGTGGGTGTCCTTGGCGCCGGAATCAACTTCTCCCCCAAAGGCGTCCCATCAGGTGCGAGGGCGATGCCGAGGCACTTCGTGCCACCAAGATCAATTCCTATGAGCACCGCGCCATGGTCGTGGCGCACACCTTCCCCTGGCGCCGGAGATGATGACTCGCCCGTGACGTCGATCGGTGACACCGAGAACTCCTGACCTGTTTGGCAACGGCGAGGTTGCGTCAGACAACCGAATCCGTCGCGCCTACTGGGAAGTGCCTAACGCTAGGCGACCCGAGCGCAGGCCGCGACGGGGGCGGGCTGGAGGTGGTCGGGCACACCCATAGGGCACCACGCCGCCAGCTCAGCCTTACGCCTGCGACGGTCGCCCCGATGGCGCCCCCTGACAAGCCATCCCTTGTCGGCTGCCTCTGGCTATACAGCACCGCTGTCGCGGCTACCTTCATCCTCGGAACTAAGTGACAGAGCTCGCGCTCGACCGCCAGCTGCGGCCGACGCACCACCGTCGCGAGGTTGCGCACAGGCCGTCGCCCGACTTGGGTCGCCATGTCGGAATGCTCGCTTCAATGAGAAAGTGAAGAATCGCACCTGGCGAGTTGTAGACATCTTCCGGCCCCCTCTCAGAGTGACACGCTTGTAAACGTCTAGCCTCGGATACTGGGACGTAGTCCAGTTTCCGTTCACCCCAGCGGTGGCTTGCTCCGAGCAGGTTCAGCTATCTGTAGACTCGTGACGGATTCCCACTCTTAACACGGGTGACGTTAGAGATAGTGATTCAAAGACGGGAGGTCCCCTTGATGCGATATCCAGCAGCGCCACCGCGTCCGACTGTCATACGGCACGAGTAATGAAAGCGATAGTAACTCTTGCTTCCTCTGCAGTGATTGCTGCCGTCGTCGGGGCGGCCGCCGGATACCTCAGTCAGAGGAGCCTCGCCGTTCGTCAGGCGCGGATAGCTTACGAGGCAGCGGCCCGTACTCGGTTGTATGGGGCAATAGGCCCGCTTCGCTTCCAACTGCTATTAGCGGTGGGGGACGTCCTCCGGCGAATGAACAGTCATCACCTTCACACTTGGATCATGAGTCCCAGTATGTACTATTCCCATAGTTTTATCTATCGAATACTTCGACCGTTGGCTATCGGCGAGATTGTGGAGCGACAGATGAACTATGCTGATTTCTCGGTCGACGCCCCTGCAGTCGCAGACATCCTGCGCTTCAATACGGCAGCGTACCGGTTCCTCACTGGGTCTGATGCACTGCCGTACCACTCAAGCCTGGACTGGACATCAGAATCGCAGCACGTCTTTCGGGACAATCTGCGCGTTGCAGCTCGTAGACTATTAGCGGAGGACGCTAATGGGCAGCAATATGTGTTGGATTACGGGGCCTTCGCCGAGAAGTATCCGGATCCCTTAGGCGACCCTGCCTTGGAGCCGCTCGCCCGTTTGTTCGGTAACTGCAGTAGCAACTTGGTAGAAAACCCCGTGTGGTGGACGCGACTCGCCGCTTACGCGTATGCCTGCCGGTGGCTCTTGAACCGACAGGGAGAGGTGATCGGGTTCGCTCCTCGCCAACTCGACATTAGAGTGATGCTTGAAAACACTCAAGACCTAGAGATAGCGGCACACTCGTCTCTCTACCCGGCCATTCTTGATAGCACCCTCGCGGAGCCGCTCTAACCCGAGACGTTGCTCGTCATATACGCGCCCCTCTTTTGGTCGCGGTCGCGCTCGCGAGCGTCCTCTACAAGCACTCCGATATCCGGCCTAGTGATGCGGCCAGAGCGCTCGGTAACGCCGCCCGCCGGCTGTGGGGACGCTTTGAACCGCCCCGGGATCCGCGGAGGCTCCATCCTTCCAGGGAGGATGGAACCCATGGCGAGACCGAGGGTGTACCCGGACGAGCTCCGGCAACGGGCGGTGCGGCTGGTGCGCGAATGGCAGGAAGCGCGCAGCGTCACAGAAGGCGGCTACACGCCGATCTCCAAGCAGCTCGGCATCAGGCGGGAGACCCTGCGCCAGTGGGTCCGTGATGCCGAGGCCGAGGAAGGCACGGGCCCGGTACTGAGTCGGGACGAGCGCTCTCGCATCGCCGAACTGGAGCGGGAGAACCGGGAGCTGCGTCGGGCCAATGAGATCCTCAAGAGCGCAGCGGCTTTCTTCGGGGCGGAGCTCGACCGCCGACCGAAGAAGTAGTGGCCTTCGTGGACGCCAACCGGGAGCGCTTCGGGGTCGAGCCGATCTGTGAGGTCCTCGAGATCGCCCCGTCGACGTACTACTCGGCCAAGAGCCGACCGCCGTGTCGTCGCAAGGTGCGCGACGAGGAGCTGAAGGTCGACATCGCCCGGGTGTTCGAGGCCAACTACGGCGTCTACGGCGCCCGCAAGGTGTGGCGCCAGCTCAACCGGGAGGGCATCGTGGTGGCCCGCTGCACGGTCGAGCGCCTGATGGGCCAGATGGGCCTGGCCGGGCGGGTGCGGGGCAAGAAGCGGCGCACGACCATCCCCGCCGACGTCTCAGCCCGCCCAGGCGACCTGGTGGATCGCAGCTTCGCCGCCGATCGTCCCAATGCGTTGTGGGTGGCCGACATCACCTACGTGGCCACCTGGTCGGGGTTCGCCTACGCCGCCTTCGTCATCGACGTCTTCTCCCGGCGCATCGTCGGCTGGCGGGTGGACAGGACGCTTCGGGCCAGCCTCGCCCTCGACGCCCTGGAGATGGCCATCTGGTCACGGAGCGAACCGCTCGAGGGCCTCGTCCATCACAGCGACCGCGGCGTGCAGTACCTGGCCATCGTCTACACCGAGCGCCTGGCCGCCGAAGGTGCCGTCACCTCCGTTGGTTCCCGAGGCGACAGCTACGACAACGCCATGGCCGAGTCGGTGATCGGCCTCTACAAGAGCGAGCTCATCTTTAATCGCGGGCCATGGCGCACCGTCGAGGACGTCGAGCTGGCCACCCTGGCGTGGGTCTACTGGTGGAACACGACCAGGCCGCACTCGGCCATCGGTTACGTGCCGCCGGCGGAGTTCGAGCGCCAACGGCTCGAAGCGGACAGAACCGAGGCTCTGAGCGGGTCGAGAAGCGCCGCAAACGAGGTGGGTGATAGGAACACACACGAGGATTCGAGCCCTCAACAGCTTGTCCTCGGGCCGGTTGTCAACTAATCGAGCCTCCACCAAACCCGGGGCGGTTCAGTGGATTTAACCCACCGTTCGCCCCCCACCCCGCTGCGCGGTGGGACATTTCGCCCGCAGTTCCCGCCACACCATCCGCAAACATGGGGAAAATGACATGAGACACCTGACCGGCCAGACACGCTGGGCATTAGCGGTTGTCGTCGCTGGGCTACTCGCCCAAGCGACCCCCGCCGGGGCCGAGCCCGCCGGGGCCAAATCCGACCAACCCAAGCTGCCCTCCATCCAGTCCGTGGAGGCCCAGGCCCGCAAGTCCATGGCCGATGCCGTGGCCGCCACCCGGGCCGGCCGGAGGTCCGAGGCCAATGACACCTGCGACAAGCTCCGAAAGAACATCGGCGAGCTAAAGGCCCAGGGCAAGAAGGTGGCTAGCTGCACACGGGAGGCCACCGCCGCCGAGGCCGCCCTGGCTCCCTCGATGGACACCGTGATGGCCCAGGCTGGCCTCAAGGACCCGCCTGTCGAGCCCGTGGAGACCGTCGACCCAGACGGCCCGGTTACCGCCCACGGCATCGCCCCTGGCGACGTTGCATTCCGGCCGCTGTCGTGCAACCCGGCCCTCACCGGCCTCGATATCTACCATCGCGACCGCCTCGACGCCTGTCAAAATTGGCTGGTCATCCACGACGTCATCGACCTCAGCAACGGCCAGCTGTTGGGCACCGCCGCATTCCTCATGACCGAGTGGGAACAGCTCAACAACGTCTCGAGGACGTGGGACCACCACATCGTGCTGAACTTCTTCCTGGGCACGGGGGTCACCCGCCAGGGCATGTTCACCTACCTGTTCCTCAACTGCACCGACCCCTGCACCGAGGTGTCCGAGCCCGCCGACGGTTGGGTCCTCACCCGGCCGACGGAGTTCTGGCACGGTCAGTCCCGCATGACGTCGCCGGGGCCGGCCACCACCCACTTCTGGTCGGGCGCCGGGCTCGTCACGTTCAGCTTCCTCGGCGGCAACGTCGTGGGCAGCAACTCCAAGCTATACGCCATTCGCTGCGACTCCCTCTCATACATCCCGGGCCAGGGCTGTGTCCACTGGACCATGCCCGGGCGTCTCAGGATGTCCAAGAGCGACAAGCTGCTGGCCGAGGCGGCCCAGTTCTACGAGGAAGCCCAGAACCGCCTGACCGGTCCCACCGGCAAGATCGGCACCGGCCGGCCGCTGCACCGGGCCACCGACTTCCAGGACTTCGCCAACAGGACCATCATCCGGCCGACCTGCCTGCTGCTGCCCAAGGCCCCAGGCGAGTCATGCGATGAGTTCCCCTTCGCCGCCTCCGCCGAGGGTGCGGCCTCCGGGGTCCGAGGGGTCGAGTGGGACGTTAAGGCTCTTAACGAGCGTCACAACTCCTGGGCCGGGACGATGCTCAGCGTCTTCTACGGCCACCAGCGCATGGCCCAGGGCGACGAGTTCTACGTCCAGATCGACCCCTGAGCCCATTGGCTACCACGACGCACACCCAGGTGATCAATGCCCTGCACGGCACGTTCACGGTCCGCGACGACGGAGGTCTCCTGCCGGGAGCCTCCGTCCCGCCCCTCTGGGAGAACGGGCTCGTCGGCCTGGCCCAGCCCTCCCACGCCTACATCGCCACCGGGACCAAATGGGGGCCTATCCGCCTCACTGTCGAGACCCACGACAGCCCCCCATCGTTGGCCGGCGAGTGGACCGACATCGTGGAAGTCACCTTCGCCGTCGTCTCGGGCGAAGTTCTGGTCGCCGACTGGAACGGCCAGCCGGTCTATGAACTCGCCCTGGCGCCCGGACCCGTCCGGCTCCGCGTCCACACCCAGGGCCGAGACGAGGGAGCAGCGGTGGATTGGGAATTCGACGACCCGAACCCGGTCGAAGAACACCTCCTTGTGTTTTTCCCCGGCGAGGGTCCGACTGTCGTCCACCGCAGCGAGGACCGCTTCGGCCGGGGTTTCCGGGATGCACCGCCCTAGTGTCAACTATTCCTGGGTAGGACGCCGGAACCTATCAAGCATCTGAGACGAACGGTCAGGGTTTCTCTTGAGCGTCGTTTCGATGGTCGGCTCGTTGATCCAGGCGGCGGTCGGCAGCTTGGGTGACGTGGGCCGGCGGTGGCAGAAGCGGGCGGGGTTGTCGGCGTAGGCCCATCGAGGGTCACGCGCCAGCTTGGCCCGAACCTCCTCGGCGGACTTCACCAGAGGCTACGGTGCGCTACGGCACGTCGGACCTTGTTGAGCTGTGCGTCCCGGCAATCTCCCCACGGCCGCCCCGACGATGGCCTTGGAGTCGTAGCGATTGCGGTGTGGACGGAGGTAGAGCCCCCATGCATCACCGAAGTTGTACTTGGCGAGGAACTGCTCCGGCCGATGGCGTCAAACTCCTTCAGAGTGTCGTCGACGGCGTCCACCGTGAGGCCCCTTCAGATCGCCCTAGCCGCCTGCGCTCGTGCTTATGGAGCCGTCAGACTACCTAGGATCGATTTGATCGCAAACTGCACCAGAACGATCGCTCTGGGTGCGCCGGGGGAGCGCCGAGCGTCCCCAAACGGGCGTCCCAGAACGTGAGGCGGGCACCGCCCGGCCGCGCAGCGAATGTGCCGGTCGGTGACAGGGGGCGGCTTACGATCCTCCGCGCTCGGGTCGAATGTCCGTGCGAAGATCGACGCCCATAACCGTCGGCTGGTCGGAGTCAACGCGGGTGCGGAACGTGCCGTCCATGCAGCAGCGGTATCGGGGAGCCCCTGCACCTCACGCGAAGGCGTCTCCGTTGGGGCGTCGCTCCCGTGCGTTCGCGAGATGCACCCACCGGGGCCCCGGATATCGCGGTCGCCATGCGCCGGCCTTCGACTGGCAGGTTGTCCGCTCGCGCTGCTCAACATCATCTGACCTACCCGAGGTGCCCACCGCCTTCCTCTCGCCCCAGGCTTGCTGGCCAACGTGTCGGCGCCCGCTTCGCGCCCATCCTCCGGCGATGGCGTCGGTCTCGCCCGGTGTCTCGGGTAGCCCCCCGACCCGGGTCGCACCGTCCTCGTCCGGGACGGATATCGCTGACGGGCCGGAGCCCGGCGGGGCGTCTCAGGTGACTTCAGCAGCCGCAAATGACCCCGACGGACCGGTACTCACCACTGCACGCCTCGCGACGAATGTGGTCGTTTTGTGGTCGATCGGTGATCTGACCACCTCTGCGGAGCTGCCGTAACCCTTGTGACCTGCTCTTTTCCTTGTCGGGAAGGCGGGACTTGAACCCGCGGCCTCAGCGTCCCGAACGCTGAATAGGGGTTTTTCCCCAGGTGTGGAAAACGGCCAAATATGCCCTCTGACCTGCGGTTTTGTTGATCGCCGTTGCGCGCTGTTGCGCGCTGTTCTGCGGCCTCCCGCGGCCTGGCCGCGGCCTGGGCCTCGGCCTGCGCATGCCACAACGTCGACGGCCTGCTGCCGGGGCTCACCATGGTCCCCGGCGCCCCCATCCCCTTGGCCGCAGGACCCGATCCATCCTCGTGTTACCTCGTGAGCCGGCGAACGGATTGCCGAACGACTTGTATGCTTTTTTGCATGCAGAGCACGAGCGTACGAATTGATGCGGCAACGCACGAGGAGCTCAAACGCCTCGCTGCCCAGTTGCACACCACGGTCGGCAACGCCGTTTCGCTCGCCGTACGAGCGCTCCGGCAGGATCTGGTCGGCGCGGAACTCACGACGCCGCTGCGCGACGACGAGGTCTCCTGGCTCGATGCCGACCTCGGGTGATGTCGTCGATGTCGATCTCGGCGCCCCCGCTGGGCGGGAAGCCGGCTTCCGCCACCCAGCCGTCCTGGTGACAGCGCAACGCATCCTGAACGCTTCGCCCTCGGTCGTCCATGTGGTGCCACTCACCACGACGATCCGAGGGTTCCACTCAGAGGTCCTCATCGACCCTGATCGGACCAATGGCCTCGACGCCCTCTCTGCGGCTCAGTGCCAACACCTTCGTGCGGTCTCAACGAGGAGGATCGGGGCCATCCTCGGCAACGTCAGGGCCGCCGTCCTCGTCCAGTTGCGGGAGACGATCGCAGTCATCCTCGATCTTCCGTGACGCCCCGAATGCCGGCGGGGCCCGGACAGGCCATCGGCCACACCGTTCCGCGGATCGTCCGCGGCATTACTGGCGTGAAGAAGGTGCCGTCCCGAGCGCGTCCTGCCGGCCTCGGGCGGTGTCCGGCGGTCGGGCTGGAGGCCAACGACCGTCGTTATGCACCGGCTTCCGAGAACGAGTGACCCATCCGGCATCGGCATCGCATCACTTGTGCGTGCGCGCACGCCGCACTGATTTTCGCGGAAGACCGATGGCGTACGCCGGTCCGGCGTCTCATGCGCGGACCTTCGAGCCAGACGCGTGTCATGGCCTATGGCGTACGGTCGTTTGGATCCTCATACGCGGGGCTTGTGGGGCCCGACACACTGGCGGAATCCACTGGAACCCTCAAAACTACTGGCAACAATGCAACTTCGATCTCCCGGGCGGCGTCGCCTGTCTGTTGCATCACGAAGTTCCTAATCGTCGCCGGATCTGGGCTGAACCGACCAGCCCGCTTGAAATTGGCATGGCTTCGGATCGTCGCTTCCGCCTTATCAATAATCGAGGACGCGTCCTTCTCTCGAATAAATAGCACCAGAGCGGCCTTTGTGTCTCGCCACACGAGGTAACCCAAGAGCTGATCGATCGCTTCATTGAAGCGCCTTTCACCATGCCAAATTTTGCACTCGCCGATGAAGACATTTCGGTCCTCAACTCGGACAAGAATGTCCGTTTTGCCATCGCCATTGAACAATTCTCCGCCAGCCTGACCTTCGAACGTCCCATTGAGCTGCAATAAGATGTGGTCACGAAGCTGATCCTCATCCAATTTGGCGAACGTCGTCGGCGACCGCTCGAACGCTCGGCCCATGCCAAGTATGATGTCGATGATCTCCGCATATTGCGAGCGATCGATAGCATACTCATCGCCATATCTATCGCCGACCGCCTCTTGATGCCGTATGCGCGATAGCCCCAGTCGTTTACGGACGACTGGGACGGCCTTCGGTGCATCCGCTCGGCGGCGGACTGGGATACCGAGCGCACCCTCAAGTCCGCGGTCCTTCTGCAATTGCGCTCGACGCTGGCGCACCACTTCCTCGGCATGGCGCGCCAGTACTGGAGCAAAGGTCTCGATGTCGTAATTGACCAAGTCGACGAGCTTGCGGATCATACTGAGTTGATCTGTGACGAACGTTCGGACGTTTTCGGGGGTTGGGTCCGCAGACACGTAGGTGAGGACGATCTCTGACTCACGAATTTGGCCGAGTGGGGCTCGAGCTACAAACTGTTGGGACGGCTTCGCGTTGAATAGTGCAGGATGGCCATCAAACGGTATCACGACGGTCACGACGGAACCCGGCACCAGAAACGGGCGGGAGCGATCGAAGATTGCCCTGCTGTGATCGCCGCTCACGTCAATCTTTGTCTCCTGAACAGGCAGCTGCTCCATTCGATCTTCGTGAATCGCTATCGGCTGCATCCCATAATCTTCGACCAGCGCCGCCACAAGATCGGCGGTTGTCGTTGCCAGTACCAGCGCTGCATCCCATTGAGCGACCTGTTGGGTAACCTCCTCCAAACGCCCGCCGAGTTCTGCGCGCAGGTCTTTCGACACGAAAAGATATTTCGGCTTCATATCAGAGGCATTTTACCGCTACGGCCATGTGCTGCTCTGGACCCGAGCGTTCCGCGCTCAGGCTGGAGGGGGGTGACGGAGGAGTAAGGCTCCGAGCGCCACAGCCGCCGAGGTGCCGCGCCTTCGACCGTAGTTGGCGTCAACTGCGTTCGGCTGGGGAGCTCGACCAGGCAGGAGCGGTTTACGGCACAAGCGCCGAGCAGCCCACGTACGGCCCGCCCAGGCGTCAGGGCCAAGTCGGTCCCCACCGCGATATGTCCGATCCCGATGCGAGCACCGGGTTAGCGATGGTCCCTGCCCCGCTCAGGTGCGCATCAGGCCGGCGGCCAGTCGGTGTCGCAGCGCGAGCTGTGGGAACAATCGTCCGCTTTCCGTCACTGGCCATGGCGGGCGCTAGATTCGCACCGGTGTGGGAGGAGATCCAAAAGGAGTTGGCACGAAGCGCTGGTGCTGTCGTTACGATGGTGGTGACACGAATTCCGCAAGTCGTACGGGACCGCAACACCGCTCCTTCCTCGGTCGCCGAGGCATCTGTCGAACGACACCTCTCTTATGTAGCCAACTGGTCGGCGAGAGACCAGTTCTTCGGGATGTCGTCAGCGCGAGACGTCGATGTCTCGACAACACCGCTTGCCTATACCGAGATGCCACGGAAGTTTCGCGGTACGCGCGACGTTGACCGGACGCTCGATGAACAGGCAATCCTCGCTGAGCGGACGCACCATCTAATCCTTGGGGACCCGGGGGCTGGTAAGACCACAACCGTCAAGCGATTATGCCGTCGTGTACTGACTAATCCGCCTCAGGCTTCTACCGACGACTGGCAACTACCCTTACTGCTCGTCTTGCGGGAGCTTCCGAATTCATTCAGCCTTTCCGAGAAGCTTATGGAGATCCTCGGGATCCCTGGGCTGACTTTCGACAATTCGATGCGACCCCAGGAGGGCTTAAAGCCGCTAGATGGCGAGACGGAGAGGCAGTATCGCGCTCGACGAGATAAAGAAAAGGCGCTCCATGACGAATGGCTCGAAGCGGAGTCAGCTGAACGGCGAGGCCGCGCCGAAGCGCTATACGCTGCGCTAGATCGAACAGGCGCTATCGTCTTCCTCGATGGCTTGGACGAAATGCCGGAAGCGCAGCGGCTCGAACTGGAGAAGGAATTAGTCGGGATTGCTCAGAAGCTATCAAGCGCAAAGTTTGTCGCATCATGTCGATCGGGAGCGTATACACGTACGTTGGAGTCCTTCGACATTTTGGAAATCGCGCCTTTGGACCGGCAACAAGCCGAGGACATTATTGTTCATTACGTCTCGGATCCTCGGGCATTCTGGATCGAAATGGAGAGATGTCAGCTGACAGAGCTGGCTGATCGTCCACTATTCCTCACCCAGCTCGCCGTCCTCTTCGACAACAGCGGCTCCCTTCCCGAGCGCCCTACCGTAGTCTACGAGCGGATCGTCGACTTACTCCTGAGGCGATGGGACTTGGATCATCGGGTCATCCGAAAGTCGGGCTATGCGCAGTTTGCGGTAGAGGACAAGCGCGATTTCTTAGCGCAGGTGTCCCACTACCTGACCTGCCGGATAAGAACGAAGCGGTTCTCCGAGGAGCAGATGCTCGAGGCGTTTGCAGATGCGCGCGGACGCTTTTCCCTTCCTAGGGACCAGGGGCCGGAGGTCGTGGCGGAGATAGAGACCCATACAGGACTGATCGTTCAGTCAGGTTATGGTGCCTATGAATTCTCGCACCTAGTTCTGCAGGAGTATCTTTGTGCCGAGTACCTGATACGCGATCCGCTCCGACATCGGCTTCCGACGTACATCCGAGATTATCCGGAGCCCGTTGCCGTCGCAGTAGCACTATCATCGGACCCTACTCGCTACTTGGCTGACATTCTGCTTGAGCACTCGGCCACAACGCCGGCCGTGAGCTTGGCCAACCTCCTCAACAGGATTGCGATCGAGCGGCCACGGCTGGAGGAATCGCCTGTCTTAGGTATTGCGCTGGTGAAGTTACTTGAGTCGTATACCTCGCAACTTGCCCGGCCGCTCGAGCGCTTCCTTGCTCTTCCCTTCATGGGCGAGACCCTCTCGCTCGGCCTGAGGTATTATCGGCTCCACGACACCGGCACACTTACAGTCCGAATGAAGCTGGTAACGGAAGTATTGCAGTCAGTGGGCGTAGCGAGGCCTCCTGTGGAGATTGTGCTAGAGCGGTTTGCGGTCGCGGCGTTGGACTCTTGGGGCTACTGGCCTGGAGGCATGAATGCCGAGCGTACAACTAAGGTGCCTGCCGACATCGAAGAGGCTCTATTGAGCCGCCTCCCGAGTGTTCGCTCAGCTGTCATCGAAGACATCTGCGCGTTGATTGACCACGGTCCGCCCTCGCTGGTGCAAGCAGCGCGCGACGCCTTGGCTCGCTTGGCTACCGACGACGACCAGCGAGTCCGTGACTTAGCAGAGTCGGCGTTGGTAGAGCGGTCGATTGGGTATTGATTGCGGCGGCAAGGTCTGCGCCGAAGAGGACGTCTGCGCGTTGATCGACCGCGATCCGCCCTCGCTGGCTCGAACAGCGCTACGCCGCGATGCACTCCAACATCCCGGAGGTCTGCCTTGAACGATCGATCGGTGGTCCCGCGGCAGGAACCGCATCGCGGGTCGCGGGGACTTGGTCACTATTGACATGGTTGGCTCCACTCGATGGCCAAGTCGGAGCGGCTCAGGTATCAGTTCGGGGCCGCGGTATCGTGCAGGTTGTCTTACCGATGACAGGCTGGGCCGTCGATCCATAGTTCCAGTTCTTGGTACGGCGAATCCCGCTGCTTGAGGTACTCGCAAGAGTGTGCGGTGTAAATGAGCGGGATCACCCCGAAA
>DATFCF010000171.1:0-3131 GCA_035253445.1 Mycobacterium sp. | reverse complement strand
CGTCGTCGCGGGGAAATAGACGCTGCCCTAGACTCGAGACATGGCCAAGGCACAGGAGCCGGAGAAGGTCGGATTCTTCGGCCGGCTCAAGCAGATCGGCATGGTGTTCTCGTTCACCGCCAAACGGGACAAGAAGTTCGTGCCGTTTGTGGCCGTGGCCGCGGGCGTTCCGATCATCGCCGTCATCGTGGCGGTCATCCTCGGCGCGTCGGTCATCTGGATCCCGATCGGCGTCATGGCCGGCCTGATCGGCACCATGATCCTGCTCAACCTGCGCTCGCAGAAGGCCATGATGGCCGAGGCCGAGGGCCAGCCCGGGGCGGCCGCGTCGATCATCGAGACGATGCGCGGCGACTGGCGGGTCAGCCCGGCCGTCGCCTCGACCACCCAGTTCGACATGGTGCACCTGGTCATCGGCCGGCCCGGGGTGATCCTGGTCGGCGAGGGCAACCCCGGCCGGGTCAAGGGCCTGATCGCCCAGGAGAAGCGCCGGCTGGTCAAGGTCATCGGCACCGCCGACCTGCGCGACTACCAGATCGGCAACGGCGAGGGCCAGATCCCGCTCAACAAGCTGCGCACCACGCTCATGAAGCTCCCCCGCACCATCACCGGCAAGGACGTCAACGCGCTCGACAAGCGGCTCACCGCGCTGTCGGCCCGGCCGCAGATGCCCAAGGGCGCGATCCCCAAGAACATGCGCCCCAGCAAGGGCGCGTTCCGCCAGCAGCGCCCCCGATAAGTCAGGCCCTGACCACCACGACCGAGCCGGCGGCGTGGTCGTGGAGGCCGCGACGGTTGGCGTCGAGGATGATCGCCGGCACCAGCAGCGCCAGCAGGATCGCGCGGAGAAAGGCACGCGCCAGCCCAATCGCGCCGCCGTCGGCGAACGAGATGCACCGCACGCCGGTCACCGCCATGCCCAGCGTCCGTCCGAAGAGGCCGATGCACACCGTGTTCAGCACGATCAGCGCGACCACCGCGGGCCAGGCGACCTTCGTCGGGTTGGCGTAGACCGCGGCCACCAGCAGGCACGACACCCAGTCGATCACGAGCGCGCCGAACCGCCGCCCGAACGGCGCCGGCTGCACCTCGGTCAGGTCGAACGCGCTCGCTGCCACGCGTCGACCCTACCGGCGTACGAAATGGACCGGAGGTGACCCGCGGACCGCACGCTGCGATAGCCTGCCGGTGGTCGCGGTCACTCTCAGCGTTCCGTAACACGGCGGAAACAATAGGGATACGCCCGGGCAACCGCGTGCCCATAGCGTCGCGACCAGCCTAGCCACGTGGCGGCGCAGCCGCCGGAGTCGATATTGATGTGCCAGGAGGACGTGTGTTCGCCAACCCCGAGGAATTGTTGCGATACCTCAAGGACGAGGACGTCAAGTTCGTCGACGTGCGGTTCTGTGACCTGCCCGGTGTGATGCAGCACTTCAACACGCCGGTGGAATCGTTCGACGACAGCATCGTCACCGACGGTCTCGCCTTCGACGGATCCTCGATCCGCGGGTTCCAGGCCATCCACGAGTCCGACATGATGCTGCTGCCGGACGTCACGACCGCGTTCGTCGACCCGTTCCGGGTGCAGAAGACGCTGGCCCTGAACTTCTTCATCCACGACCCGTTCACCCGCGAGGCCTACTCGCGCGACCCGCGCAACATCGCCAAAAAGGCCGAGACCTACCTCGCCTCCAGCGGCATCGCCGACACCGCCTACTTCGGCGCCGAGGCCGAGTTCTACATCTTCGACTCGATCCGGCACGAGACGGCGGCCAACCGCGCGTTCTACTACATCGACTCGATCGAGGGCGCCTGGAACTCCGGCAAGGAGGAGGAGGGCGGCAACCGCGGCTACAAGACGCAGTACAAGGGCGGCTACTTCCCGGTCTCGCCGGTGGACCACTACTCCGACCTGCGCGACGCCATGGTCCGCAACCTCATCGACGTGGGCTTCACGGTCGAGCGCTCGCACCACGAGGTCGGCACCGCCGGCCAGGCCGAGATCAACTACAGGTTCTCCACGCTGCTGCACGCCGGCGACCAGATGCAGCTGTTCAAGTACATCATCAAGAACACCGCCTGGGAGCACGGCAAGACCGCGACCTTCATGCCCAAGCCGCTGTTCGGTGACAACGGCTCCGGCATGCACACCCACCAGAGCCTCTGGCTGGGCGGCGAGCCGCTGTTCTACGACGAGACCGGGTACGCCGGACTGTCCGACACCGCGCGCTGGTACATCGGCGGTCTGCTGCACCACGCGCCCAGCCTGCTGGCCTTCACCAACCCGACGGTCAACTCGTACCGGCGGCTGGTGCCCGGCTTCGAGGCCCCGGTCAACCTGGTCTACTCGCAGCGCAACCGGTCCGCCTGCACCCGCATCCCGGTGACCGGCAGCAACCCGAAGGCCAAGCGCGTCGAGTTCCGGGTGCCGGACCCGTCGTCCAACCCGTACCTGTCCTTCTCGGCGCAGATGATGGCCGGCCTGGACGGCATCAAGAACAAGATCGAGCCGCCGGCGCCGATCGACAAGGACCTGTACGACCTGCCGCCGGAGGAGTGGGGCACGGTGAAGCAGGTGCCGGGCTCGCTGGACGCGGTGCTGAACTCGCTCGAGGCCGACCACGAGTTCCTCACCGCCGGCGACGTCTTCACCGCCGACCTGATCGAGACCTGGATCGACTGGAAGCGGGCCAACGAGATCGACCCGGTCCGGCTGCGACCGACCCCCCACGAATTCGAGATGTACTACAACGTTTAGCCCTTGATAGCCCGTTGAACTGCGGTTTTGCCTCTCGCCGAGGCAGCCGCGACAACTTGGCGACAAGCTGCGAAGCGGCGGTCATGCCCGGTCCTCGGCCGGGGTGACCGCCGCTTGCGGCTTGCCGAGGGCGTTGTCGACCCTCGCTGCCCGCCGTACCGGTGCGGGTTAGGTCCGCCAGCTTGCGCCGACGCACTTCCGCCCAGGCCTTCTTGTCGCGGCACTCGCTCTGGTTCAGCATCCGTACCATCGCGACGCCGTGGAGGTCGGTTGGGCTGAGCGGTCCGTGTTTCCGGATGATCGAGTCGAGGTGGCGCCGTCGACGAACTCGACGACGAGATAGGGCGTCGGATGAGCTGGATCCGCGTCGATT
>DATFCF010000170.1:0-2950 GCA_035253445.1 Mycobacterium sp. | reverse complement strand
CTGCGCCATATAGCGAAGGGGCCGCGCAACAGACATCACGTTGGCTATCACGCGGTAGTACCACGCGACGTCCGTGAAAGTAGCCGAGTCGAACGGTGACACCCAGGACAGCAGCCGCACACCGGGCACCGCATCGACGATGTCGTCGGGGCCGTCGATGCCCCAATACAGGGTGGCTCCCGCGCGGCGCACCACCGCGTTCGTCCACTGCGACTTGATGCCCAGCCGGTTGAATGCGTCGAACTGCAACTCGCCGGACGGGGCGTGCTCGACGACACGGCGCAGCAGCGCAATGCCGTCGTCCGCGGTGAGGTACATGGTCAGGCCCTCGCCGATCATCAGTGTCGGGCGGTCTCGCGGAATCTGGGCGAACCAGCTCGGGTCGGTCACCGAGGCGGCGATGACGTGGTAGCCCTCGCGCGTCGGGTAGAGCTGCTGGCGTAGGTCGGCCACGTCGGGATAGTCGACGTCATACCAGGCGACTCCAGGGCCGGGATCCAGCCGGAAGTAGCGAGCGTCGAGTCCGCAGCCCAGGTGCAGCACAACGGCCTCGGGGTTGACCGCGAGGAACTGGCGGGCCCAGTTGTCGAAGTGCGCGGACCGTGTGGTCACCGAGGGCGAATTGCCCGGTGTGATCGCGGTCTTGCGCCAGTCGTAGTCGATGCGGTCGACGATGTCCTTCGCGAACCGGTCGCCAAGAATCGGTTTCGGCAGGTCGGCGTCCAGCGCCTTGGCGTAGAAGGTGGCGAGCATCGTCTGCGGTGCGCCGCTGAGGTCTACGTGCAGTTTCTCAGTCACGTCATCCGACGCTAGTCCCGGCGCAGTCGTGAAGGCTAGCTACTGAACACCTCTCGGCGCGCCGTTCAGCCGAATGATGTTGGCAGACGAGCGGATCCAGTTCCGGGAACGGGTGGGCCCTGCCGAACGTGATATCGCATGTGATACCACGGTCCGGCACGCACTGTGCCTGTCCCGGTGGTGCCGATGGGGCGCCAGTGGCTATCCCGTTTTACTCTTCCGCTTGGCATCACGCAGACCCACCCAGAACCGGGCGGCTGCCCGGATGGAATCCTCGACGGGCTTTGGCTCCCAACCTAATTCGCGGGTCGCTTTGGTGTGATCCACCGCCGCCTCCGCGCGCATCAGTCGCAGCGAACCCAGCGACAGCAGCTCGTCGGTGCCGCGCAACCGCGCCTTCATCGTTCCGAAGCTCGCCAGCGCGTAGGCCACCGGTAGCGGTATCGCCTTCGCCGGTGGCGGCACGCCGGCCGCGTCGGCCGCGATGCGCGCCACCTCGGCGTTGCTGATCATCTTCTCCGAGATCAGGTATCGCTCCCCCACCCGGCCGTGCTCGGCGGCGAGAATCATTGCGCGGGCGGCATCGTCGATGCCGACGGCTTCCAGTTCGATGCCGCGCATCACGAACGGCAGCTTGCCGAACGCCGCCCCTGCGATGATCGCGCCGTGCGGGGTGCGGCCCCAGTCGCCGCTGCCGTAGGTGGTGGACACGCACATCGCGACGGCGGGCAGCCCCTGCTCCTTCGCGTACTGCAGCACCATCTTCTCGGCCCGCAGCCGCGAGCACACATACGGCGTCAACCCGCGCTCGCCAGTGATGGTGTCGTCCTCGGACGCGCGATGTCCTGGGCGTCGCCCAACCGTGACGTAGCTGCTGGTGAAGACGAACTTGCGGAGGCCGGCCGCTATGTCTTTTTCGCTGGCGATGTCCAGCACATTGCGCGTGCCGTCCACGTTGGTGCGAAACAACGGCGCCGGGTCATGCAGCCAGCCGCGGGTGTCGACGACGCAGTAGTAGACGTCGTCGACACCGGCCATCGCCTCGCGCAGCGTGTCGTCGTCCCAGATGTCGCCGAGGAACCGCGTGACGGACAGGTCGTCGATGCCGGTGGTGTTGGCATTCGGCCGCACCATGACTCGAACGTCGTGGCCGTCGGCTACCAGCTGTCGCGTCACATGCGAGCCCAGAAAACCATTCGCGCCGATCACCAACTTGGGCTTCACTTCTGACCTCCGAACTGGCGCATCCAGGACGCCGCCTCCTCGGGCAGCGTGCCCAGCTCCTGGGCCTTGCGGCACCACTTCATCGTCGCCGACACGAACCGCAGCGGGTTGTAGACGTCCTCCTGACGGGACCACAGCCCGTCGCCGGCGTAGGTGATGATCGAGATGTTGGTGGCGCTGATGATCGTGCCGTCGCCGGGGTCGCGCATCGGGTTGTCGAGTTCGCAGATGATGCGGCCGGTGGGCTCGTCGATCACACTCCACAGCGACGGGAACGACGTCATGTAGCTGCCGGGGAAGCTCTCCATCGTCTTCCAGATCCAGCCGCGCACTTCGTCGCGTCCGTGCATGGTGCCCGCCGCGTGCTCGAGATAGGTGACGTCGACCGAGTACTGCTCAACCCAGGGATCCCAGTCGCGAGTCTGCGCGGCACGATCGACCGTCGCTTCGAACTTCTCGAAGGCCGCGGCCAGCTCGTCCCGCGTGAACGTCTTGCTCGTCACCCGCAAACTAGAACACGTTCTACCGCAGTTTGTCGAGGCTCGGTCAGTTGACGCTGAGCACCTGGCGGTCACCGATCGGACTCTGCAGCGCCACCTCCAGCGTGCCGGTCACCGCGATCTCGATACAGGCGCGCCCAACCGCTTCGGGGCGCGTGCCGCCGCGCAGTTCCACGGTGACGTTCTCTGCGGTCTCGTGCACGGTGGCGTTGACGCCGTAGCACTCGGGCGTGCCGGTGGTGAAGTTCAGGGCCAGCGCCTCGCCCGCGCCCAGGCGGCTCCAGGATTCGATCCGCATCAGATGCGGATCGACGATCGTCGGATCGTCGACGAACGCGACGCCTAAGTTGCCCGAGGGAACCTCGGGAACGACGGACGTCGGCTCCGCCGTCGCCGCCGGGGCGGCATACAAGGCCACACCGGTCAAG
>DATFCF010000169.1:0-3619 GCA_035253445.1 Mycobacterium sp. | reverse complement strand
ACACCCGAAGTGGTTGCTGCAGTGGTTGCTTCGCCGTCGCGGCAAGCTCGCCAGCAACTTCATGGAGGCGGTTGCGCACATCCGGTCGGACACCGCGCTGGCGGCCCCGGACTTCCAGCTCATCTGCGGACCGGCATACGTGTGGGACTACGCGAGAGCGAAGCACCCCCGGCCGGCGCTGGCCATCATCCAGTCCTACTGGACGCCGAAGAGTACCGGTTCGGTTCTGGTCCGTTCGGGTGATCCGCGCCAACCGCCGCAGATCCAGCTCAACTCGTTCGCGGACTCGCGCGATGTCGACGCCGTTGTGCGAGCAATCCGGCGTAGCCGTCAGATCGCGGCGACCGAACCCCTCGCCAGCGTTCTCGGCCGAGAAATCCACCCCGGTGTCGATGTCGTTTCGGACTCAGCGCTAAAGACGTGGATCCGGGAAACATCCGGTACGACTGGACATCCTGCGTGCAGCGCAGCCATGGGCACCGACCCCGAAAGCGTACTCGACGAACGGCTGAGAGTGCGCGGTGTGGCAGGGCTCCGCGTCGCCGACGCGTCTGCGTTCCCGCGGATTCCGCGCGCCAATACCAACGCCCCGGCCATCCTGTTCGGCGAACGATGTGCCGAATTCATCGTAGAAGACGCCGCAACACCCGACACGAGCGTTTCCGCGACAAGCGGGACACCAGCCGCGCCAACGGGAGTGCGCTCGGAAGAACGCAAACCCGAGGGAGCTTGATGGCGACGAAACAGAACCGCAGTGCCGGTGCACGACCTCGTGATCGGCCCTCGCCGGAATGTCGCGACAGAATGCACGCCAATTGGTGGTTCCCCGCAGTGCCAACCCAACTGAATGGAGAGTGATCACATGGATCCCAACCCCGACTATGACGCGAGCGACGAACTGGAGTACGGCATGAATTGGTTCGCCTGGATCCTGAGGGGAGTCTATCCGCCGCCAGCGTATCCGCCGGTGTAGGGCAACGCTTTTCAGCTGTCGGAAGTGCCAATCGTCGAGAGGGCAGTCCCGCTTCTTGCAATGCGGGTCGGGAATGGTGAGGTGAGTATGAAGGTCGGCGTTGTATGGCTGCGCGCGTTCCTGGTGGCGGTCCTCGGAGTCTGTCTGTGGACGGGCGCGACGGCCAAGGCCGATTCCGTCGAGTACCTGATGGTGCCGTCGGCGGCGATGGGCCGCGACATCCCTGTCGCCTTCCAGGCTGGTGGCCCGCACGCTGTCGTGCTGCTGGACGCCTTTAATGCCGCACCTGACGTCAGCAACTGGGTGACGGCCGGCAACGCGATGAACGCGCTTGCGGGCAAAGGCGTCTCGGTGGCCGCGCCCGCCGGCGGCGCGTGGAGCCTCTACACCAACTGGGAGCAGGACGGCAGCCGTCAGTGGGAGACGTTCCTGTCCAGTGAGTTGCCCGACTGGTTGGCCGCGAACAAGGGCCTGGCACCCACCGGGCACGGCATCGTCGGCGCCGCGCAGGGCGGCACCGGCGCGATGATGATGGCCGCCTTCCACCCGGACCGCTACCGCTATGCGGGTTCCCTGTCGGGATTCCTGACCCCGTCGAACACCACGATGAACGGCGCTATCACCGCCGGCCTGGCGCAGTATGGCGGTGTGGACACCCGCAACATGTGGGGGATGCCGCAGCTGGGCCGCTGGAAGTGGCACGACCCGGATGTGCACGTTCAGCTGCTGTCCGACAGCAACACCCGGCTGTGGGTGTTCAGCCCCTCGACGCTGACGTGCAGCGACCCTGCCGCGATGATCGGCTACTGCGACCAGGCGCAGGGCAGCAACCGTACGTTCTATCAGCACTATCGCTCGGTCGGGGGCAGTAACGGGCACTTCGACTTCCCGGACGGAGTCCAGCACGACTGGGGAGCCTGGAGTGGCCAGCTAGCGGCGATGTCCGGTGAGTTGGTCGCCACGATCAAGTAGTGCCTGTGGCGACGTCGCGCACCGGGGCTCGGCGGAGTTAGCCGGTACCTTGGAGGAGTGCAGCACGCGGTACGGCAAACGGCGCGCCTTGCGGCTTCTTCTCTTGGGTCGGCAACGTCGCTATTGGTAGCGTCCGCCGCGGCTTTTCTGACCGGATGTTCCGTCGGCGACGACATGATGTCGACCATCGGGCTGCCGGCGACCCAGACGTCAACGGCGCACGGCCAGCCCGGTGCAGAGCAGCCGGGGCCACCGCAGCCGGGCACCCAGTCCAACGCTTTGGTCCTGACGCCTGCGCAGCGCGCCTACCTCGACGCTCTGAAGGCCGCAGGGGTAAAGCCGTCGAGCGATCTGATCGCGCTGAGCATCGGCTCCTACGTGTGTCAGTCGCGCGCAGCCAAGCAGAACGAGGCGGCGGTGTGGGACTTCGTCGTGCCGCTCGTGCGCAGCGACGTCCGCGGCACCCGCATCGCCTCGATGTCACCGTCGGCCGCTGAGGTCGACGAGGCGACCGCCGACTACATTCGCATCGCAACCGAACGACTCTGCTAGCAGGAGAACATGGCAAAGGCTTCTCGACGGAAACGTCATCGCATCCTCGCGCTCGTAGCGGCCGGGGCGATGGCTCTTGTCGTGGTTTTGATCGTGGCGATCGTGGTGGTCGTGCTGCGCAGGCCCGACACTCCGCCCAGCGCGGTGCCGCCCGGCGCGGTGCCCCCGACGGCGGCTCCTGGGGTGCCGACGAAGAAACCGCGCCCGGAGAGCCAGCCCGCCGACTGCCCCGACGTGCAGCTGATGTCGATCCCCGGAACGTGGGAGTCCTCGCCGGTGCTCGACCCGTTCAACCCGGTCCAGTTCCCGATCGCGTTGTTGCTCGGGGTCACCAACCCGATCCGCGAGCAGTTCGGAGCCGACCGGCTGCAGGTGTACACGGTTCCCTACACCGCGCAGTTCCACAATCCGCTGTCGGCCGATAAGCAGATGTCCTACAACGACAGCCGCGCCGAGGGCACCCGCGCCGCCGTGAAGGCGATGACGGAGATGAACAACCGTTGCCCGCTGACCAGTTACGTCCTCGTCGGCTTCTCCCAGGGCGCGGTGATCGCAGGCGATATGGCCAGTGACATCGGCAACGGCCGCGGACCGGTCGACGAGGATCTGGTGCTCGGCGTGGCGTTGATCGCCGACGGGCGCCGCCAGGCAGGCGTCGGGCAAGACATCGGCGCCAATCCGGACGGCCAGGGCGCGGAGATCACCCTGCAGGAGGTGCCGACGCTGTCGGCCTTGGGGCTGACGATGACGGGACCGCGGCCGGGCGGCTTCGGGTTGCTCAACGACCGCACCTTTGAGATCTGCGCGCCGGGCGACCTGATCTGCTCCGCGCCGGAGTCCGCGTTCAACATCACCCAACTGCCGAAGACGCTCGAGGTGCTCAGCGGCGGCGCCGGACAGCCCGTCCACGCGATGTACGCCACGCCGCAGTTCTGGAATCTTGATGGACAATCGGCACCTGCGTGGACACTGAACTGGGCGCGGGGTCTGATCGATAACGCTCCGCATCCAAAACATGGCTGACACGTGACCGCATAGATTTGGCCTGTGCGGAGCGGTCGCCTAACATTAAGAAATAACTAAGACCATCGACTTACAGTTGCGTGATAAGTGCTGGTCACA
>DATFCF010000168.1:0-3650 GCA_035253445.1 Mycobacterium sp. | reverse complement strand
CCGGCGTGATCATGTACCTCTGGCGCAGCGCCAAGATGAGCGTGGAGGACATCGAGACCATGCTCAACCGCCGATCCGGCGTACGCGGCCTCGGCGGCGAGATCGACTTCCGGGTGCTGCACCAGCGGATGGAATCCGGCGATCAGGCAGCGCAACTGGCTTACGACGTGTACATCCACCGGCTGCGCAAGTACATCGGCGCGTATCTGGCGCTGCTGGGCTTCGCCGACGTGATCACGTTCACCGCCGGGGTGGGCGAGAACGACGCTGCCGTGCGGCGCGACGCGCTCTCTGGGATGACGGCGCTGGGTATCGAGGTCGACGAGCACCTCAACGCCAGCCCAGCCAAAGCCGCGCGCCGCATCTCGACCGATCAGTCCCCAACGACGGTGCTCGTGATCCCCACCAACGAAGAGCTCGCGATCGCCCGCGCGTGCGCGCAGGTGGTCGACGCCTAATCGTCCTGCGTTCGGGGCGAGAAGACCGAATGTGCGCCGGTGCCGGTGATCGCCAGTGCGATCAGCACATCGATGGCCGTGATCGGTAATCCCCACCAGTACAGCCACTTCGGTGGGTCTGGTTCAGCCGCGAAATACACGACGAGAAAGAACGGGCCGACGATCCCGCACAGGAACATCTGCAGCTGAATCTTGACGTATCGCCGGAGTGTAAACACCCGACAATTGTGCGCCACCCTGTTTGGTCGAGTGGCCAGTTAGGCCACGCCGTCGCGCCGAACGCGTGGCGTAACTGGCCACTCGGCGAGAGATCAGAATGTGCTCGTCGGCCGGACGCTGTTGGCGAGGTCGACCAGCGCATAGCGGTGCGCCTGCGTGGGCGCGACCCGCGCGAGGCTGCGCAGCGAGGCCTCGACGCCGAGCTGCAGGCCGTGTTCGGTGAACGGGAAGCCCAGGATGTGATTGGTGCTGGCGGTGTGGTCGGCTAGCCAGTCCATCGCGGTGCCCAGCACCAGCGCGCGGATCTGCAGCACCCGTGGCTCGGTGTCTGGCAGGATCTCCACGCGGCGTGCGGCGTCGCGAATGTGCTGCTCGGTCACCTCGGTGGTGGACCGTCCGGACAACAACGTCACCGCGCTCGTCAGGCGTGCGGTGGTGAAATGTCTTGACGTCGCGGGAACTTCGTCGAGCGTGTGCACAGCGCCGTCACGGTCACCCTCGGCCGACTGCCAGCGCGCCAGGCCGAAGCCCGCCGAGATCACGCCGTTGTCGCAGCACCACACCGTCCGGTAGAACTTGCGGTCATCGGAGTTGCCTGCCAGCTCGGCCGTCGCGGCCAGCGCGAGCTTCGGCGCCAATTCACCCGGCACAGTGTCAAGCACCTCGGTGAAATGCTTTGTGGCTGAATCATAGTCGGCGGTCAGCAGCTCTGATACGGCTCGGAACCACACCAGCCGCCATCGCCAGCCGACCCGCCCGGCGAGATCATCCAGCTTTCGGGTGGCCTTGGCCACGTCACCGAGATCCAGCAGCGCGCGGACCTCCATCAGCGGCAACTCCACCGACTCGGACAGGTCGATGCCCTCCGAATCCAGCGCGCCGTGCCGTGCGGCGCGCAGCTGGTCCAGCGTCTGCACCGGCTGGCTCAGCACGCTCGCCGACAACACCGCCGCCCCGACATCGGCCGGGTCGACCAGTGGCACCGGTAGCGCCTTGACTATTTCCTGTGCGGTCAGCTTCTCCGAATGCACCTGGCCGTCCAGGTATACGTCGGTGTGCGCCACCAGCAGGTCGACCCCGAACGTCGAACGCGTCGGGGAAAACACCGTCGACAGACCCGGCCTCGGCACCTCGCTGTCCTGCGCGACCACCTCGCGCAGCACGCCGAGCAGCTGGCCCGACATCTCCTCCGAGCTGCCGAAGCGTCGCCGCGGATCGGGATCGATGGCCCGCCTCAGCAGCCGGCCGAACGAATCGTATTGCGCCAGTACCGGATCGTCTTCCGGTAGGCCGTCGACGTAGCGGCCCTTACGGGTACGCAAATCCAGCGTCAGGGCAGCAAGCGTCCGGCCAACGGTGTAGATGTCGGTGGCCACCGTGGGTCCGGACCGCACGATCTCGGGCGCCTGGAAACCCGGTGTGCCGTAGAGGTATCCGAACGAGTTGATCCGCGACACCGCACCGAGGTCGATCAGCTTGAGCTGCTCCTCGGTCACCATGATGTTCTCAGGCTTGAGGTCGTTGTAGGCCAGCCCGATCGAATGCAGATAGCTGAGCGCGGGCAGGATCTCGAGCATGTAGCCGATGGCCTGGGCCACCGGCAGCTTTTCGCCCTTGGCTTCCTTGAGCGACGTCCCGCCGACGTACTCCATCACGATGTAGCCGACCGGGTTGCCGTGCTTGTCATCGTGCTCGACGAAGTTGTAGATCTTGACGATCCCTGGATGTGTCACCTCGGCAAGGAACTGCCGCTCGGCCATCGCGATTGCCTGCGCCTCGGCGTCCCCGGCGTGCACCAGACCCTTGAGCACGACCGGGCGGTCGTTGACGTTCTTGTCGTAGGCCAGATACACCCAGCCCAGCCCGCCGTGCGCGATACAGCCCTTGATCGCGTACTGCTCGTTGACGATATCGCCCGGGCTCAGTTGCGGCAGAAACGAATACGCGCTGCCGCAATGCGGGCACCAGCCTTCCGACAACGCACGTCCGTCGGGGGTGGAGCGGCCGACGGGCCGTCCGCAGTTCCAGCAGAACCGTTTGGACTCGGCCACCACCGGGTTGGTCATCAGCGCTTCGACGGGGTCCTTGGCGGGTACCCGCGGAATCTCGACCAGGCCGCCGCCCAGTCGGCGCGTCGGCGACAAGGCACGTGTCACCGTCGTGTGGTCCTGCGGTTCGGTGTCGCCGGTACCGACGGACATCGAATCCGAATCGTCGTCGAAGTGCGGGCGGAACACCGCCTGCGTGGCCATCGGCCGAAGAGTGGACGCCGAGTCCATGCCCAGATCGTCGAAGCCAGCCGGTTGTGTGCCGGGGCCGGCGTCGTCGAAGTCTTCGGGCTGCGCTTCTGACATCAGTCGATGTACCTCGCGACTGGAGGCGCCGGAGCGGGGCCGAGCACCGTTAACCACTTGCGGTACAGCGTGTTCCAGGTGCCGTCACGGCGGACGCGGTCCAGAGTGCCGTTGACGAAGCGCACCAGCCCGGTGTTCTGCAGATTGATTCCGATGCCGTAGGGCTCCTCGTTGAGGCTGGGCCCGACGATGTGCAGATAGGGATCCTGCACCACCAACCCGGCCAGGATGGAATCGTCGGTGCTGACGGCGTCTACTTGACGTTGCTGCAACGCCACCAGGCAGTCGGCCCAGGTCACCACCCCGACGATGATCGGCGGCGGCGTGATCTGCTGGATCCGCTGCAGTGACGTCGTGCCCTTCGCGACGCACACCCGCTTACCGGACAGGTCCGACGGCTGCGAGATCGTCGAATCGCGCGGTGCGAGGATCCGCTGGTTGGCGTTCAGGTAGACGGTGGAGAAGTTGACCTGCTTCTTGCGCTCACAGGTGATCGTCATCGTCTTGACGACGACGTCGACCTGGTTGTTCTGCAGTGCCGCAATGCGATCGGCCGACGACATGATCCGGTACTCGACCTGTGAGGGCGAGCCGAAGATGTCGCGGGCGATCTCGCCGG
>DATFCF010000167.1:0-4634 GCA_035253445.1 Mycobacterium sp. | reverse complement strand
GCCGTCGCGCGCGGCGGCCAGCAGAGAGTCGACCGCAGCCTTGGGATCCGGCGCCAGCGGGCAGTTGGTGGCGACACACTGCGCGGCCCACGCGTCGAGCGCGGCCTGTTGGCCCTTGACGCGCTGTTCCATCGCGGCCTCGGCAGCGATGCCCAGCGGCAACGGCGAGTCGAGCACCAGGCGCGACACCTTGTTCGGATGAGAACCCGCGTAGGCCAGCGCCACCTGCGCTCCGTTGCCGATTCCCAGAAGTGCGATCGTCGGCGCGTCCCAGGTGCTGCGCAGTCGCTCGATGTCCTCGGCGGCGTGCTTGTTGCTGTAGGCCGAGTCACCCGGTGCGATGGTGTCGGTGCAACTCGTCGTGGCGGTTTGGGTGACGGCGCCGAGGTTGGCGACGGGGTCGTCGCCGGATTCGAACTGCGCCTGGTCGATCATTTCCTGGCGGCCGAACAAGTCGCGGCAATCCAATGCCCCGGACATGCCCATGCCGCGGCGGTCGATGGCCACGATCGGGTGCGTCTTCAGCACGTCGGCACCCGCACGCGACAGCCACACCGGCAGTTGTGTCGACGACGGCAGATCGGATCCCGTGGTCATCACCAACGGTCCGGCGTCCTGCGGCGTCTGCACCGATTTGGCGCGCACCACGCCTATGGTGATCGTCCCTGTCGCGCCGCTGATCGGGTCGAGGTCGGCGTCATAGGTGGCGCAGTCCAGCGTCACTCCGGGGATGGGCGGCACAGCCGCGTCGCTGAACACCCTCGAAGTGCACTCGCGCCAGGACAGGTCGTTCTTGGGCGCCTCGATCGGCGGCGGGCCCTCGGGCGCCTTGGAGGTCTCCGGCTGCCCCTGAGGTCCCGCTCCCGAGTCGGTGGCATAGCGCGGGTTGGCGGCCAGGCCCGGTGCGCAGCCGGCCAGCAAAGTGGACAACGCGACCGTCGAGGTGCCAAGGATCCGGACCAGACGACGCCGACGCATGCCGACCAGAGTACTGATGGCCGCTTCACTCACCCCTGACGTAGCGGCTGTAGAGGTAGCCCTCGTCGTCGGCCAGCAGGTGGGCGCGCCGCATCTTGGTATGCACGTTGCCGACTCCGGTGACGGTTCGCTTGGACGCGCCCCCGACCAGGACCGGCGCGATGGTCAGGCACAGCTCGTCGAGCAGTTCATTCTCGATGAGCGAGCCCAGCAGCAGCGGGCCGCCCTCGGTGAGCACACGGAACAACCCCCGCTCGGCGAGGATCTTCAGGACCACCGCGGGGGCGGCCGCGTCGGGATCCGGCCCGGACGCGTCGATCACCTCGGCGACCGCCCCCAGCCGGCTGCGGGTGTCGGCGACGGACCGTGTGCACGTCAGAATCAGCGGGGGCACTTCGGTGCGGGTGAAAAACCGGGTGTTCGGGTCCAGGCCGCCGGAGCGGGTGACGACCGCGATCGGCGGCACCTCGGCCTGCCCGCGGCGCTGCCGGGCCTGTCGCTGCGCCACCGAAAGCTGGGCGCCGGAGTAGTTCTCGATGCGCACCGTGGAGGCGCCGACGACGATGACGTCGGCGAGGTGGCGAAGCATCGCGAATAGCGCGCGATCACCCGCACCCGCCAGCCCGCCCGCCTTGCCGTCGTCGGTGGCCCCGCCGTCGAGGCTGGCAATCATGTTGCCGCGCACCCAGCACGACTGCAGGTCGTCGGGGTAGGCGTAGAAGTCGATTAGGCGGTCATCGTCGGCTGTGTTGATTGGGCTATCGACCGGCCCCTGCACTGTGAGCTGCATCCCGCCACCCTCATCGGACATACGCAGAATTGCAGCACGTCGCTATGGTGCCTGCATGCACGGGTCCAGCGGTGTCGCGCACCTTGTCGATCGGCACCCGACCGTCACGCCGGAGCGACTCATCGCCCAACTCGTTCCGCCGCCGACGTTCGCCGATGTCAGCTTCGCCACCTACAAGCCCGATCCGGCCGAGCCGTCGCAGGCCGCGGCTGTGCAGGCGAGCCGGCAGTTCTGCGAGCAGGCGACGGCGCGGCGGGCGGGTAAGAAGAAGTTGTTCGGCAAGCGCGAAGTGCTGCCCGGTGTCGGGCTGTACCTCGACGGCGGGTTCGGCGTCGGAAAGACGCATCTGCTGGCGTCGTCGTACTACGCGGTGTCAGGAGCCCCCCAGTTCAAGCGGGCGTTCGCCACGTTCGGCGAGCTGACTCAGCTCGCGGGGGTGTTCGGATTCGTCGAATGTATCGAGCTACTGGCCGATTACGTGATGGTGTGTATCGACGAGTTCGAGCTGGACGACCCCGGCAACACCACGCTCATCTCGCGGCTGCTGTCGCAACTCGTCGAGCGCGGGGTGTCGGTGGCGGCCACGTCGAACACGCTGCCCGAGCAGCTGGGCGAAGGCCGCTTCGCGGCACAGGATTTCCTGCGTGAAATCCACACTCTCGCATCGATTTTCACCACGGTCCGTATCGAAGGCCCTGACTACCGCCATCGCGACCTGCCGCCCGCACCTGAGCCGCGCAGCGACGAGGAGGTCATCGCGCGTGCCGCCGGCGCACCGGGTGCGACCGTGGATGATTTCGACGCGTTGTGCGCGCATCTGGCGACCATGCACCCGTCTCGGTACCTGACGTTGATCGAGGGCGTGACGGCGGTGTTCATCACGGGCGTGCACCCGATCGACGACCAGAACGTGGCGCTGCGACTGGTCTCGTTGACCGACCGCCTGTACGACGCCGGCATCCCGGTGGTCGCCTCCGGCGCGAAACTGGACACCATCTTCAGCGACGAGATGCTCGCCGGTGGGTTTCGCAAGAAGTACCTGCGGGCGACATCGCGACTGCTGGCCTTGACGCGCACTCTCTAGCGTCGAACGTTCCTTACCGCTCGACAAATTCCCAAAATCTCGAGCGGTAAGGAACGTTCGGCCGCTAGAGCGGGCGCACCATCACGTAGTCGTTTTCGATGCCGCTTCCTAGTCGAAAAGTCTTGGTGCCGTTGATGTCAAAGCCGTATTTGGTGTAGAAGCGTTGCGCGCGTTGGTTGTGCTGGTTGACCCCGAGCCACACGCACTTGGCGCCGAATTCGGTGGCGCGGGTCAAGGCCGCCGACATCAGCGCCGCGGACACACCTGCGCCGTGGCTGTCGGGCAGCACGTACATCTTCGACAGCTCGGCGGCTGGGCGTAACGGCACGGCGCGCTGGACGTCCTCGTCGTCGGGAACGCCGCGAATGAGCATGACGTAGCCCACCATGCGTTGGTCCTCGCGTGCGGTCAGGACCGCTCGGTCGGGATCGGCGAGATAGTCGCGGAAGCGACCTTCGCAGAGATTCTCGTCGATGAACGCGACGACGTTCTCCGGTGTCACCGACGGCGGGCAGGCCAGCGGAAAAGTGCGGGCGGCAACGTCGGCTAGTTCGGGAAGATCGGCCGCGACGGCCGCGGCAACCTCAACTGCCAACGCTCAGTACACGTTCCATTGGGCGAGGTGTCGCCCGGTGATCTTGTCGATGAGCACGACGTTGGACACCAGGTCGCGGTAGCAGTCCCACCACACACCACCGCTGAAGGTCTTGCCGATCTGGGCAGCCTGCATGCCGTACTGCAACGCGTCAGGGGCGTCGCTGTTGCGTGGCTCGTACGCGTCGCCGGTCGGTGTCACGCCGCGGAAGGAGAATGTGATGCCCATGGCGAAAGCCGTCGGCAGCTGCACGGGCGTAATCGTGACGTTGCCGCGGAAGACCTGGTAACGCGGGGCGCGCGGGGGATACCCGAATCCGGGCGGGATCTCGGAGGGGTCGATGCTGGTGACCGCGACGTCGGCGACCAGTCCCTTGAACTGGACGCGCAGAATCTCGCCCAGCCGCCCGATGGGAGCTTCGACGGCAGACGCGGGTGCGGCGGTCAAGCCAGCCGCAACCGCCATGACCGCGACCAGGAGCACGAACCAGCGACGCATGCCAGGAATGATGGCACAGACTGAAACGTGTTACAGCCGCTTCGACGTCAGGCCGCCCACGGCCCGTAGCCGCCGACCTTGTCGATCCGGATACGCGTGAGCAATCCGGCCGGCGAGTTGGGCGGTGGGAAGTGTTCATCGGAGCCGAGCATCGTCGTGGCCAGCTTCTTGAGCAGCTCGGGCGCGCCGCCCTCTTCCACCCGCGCCGTGCCGGTGATGGCCAGGTACGGCGTCTGCTGCAGCGGGTGCTTGGTGGACAGGATGGTCACCGCCACCCGCGGGTCGCGGCGGATGTTGCGGGTCTTCTGATATTCGGCAAGATGCGCCGAGACGAGTTCGTCACCGTCGGGCGTGGATTCCAGAGCAACCCACACCACGGTGACCTGCGGGCTGCCGTCGGGGTTGATCGTGACCAGCGTCGCGTCGGTTCCGGATCCGATGAGCTCGCGGGCGGCGGCGTCGAGTTCCATGCTCTGTATCTACCGCCGTACACCCCGATTCATTCCCCTCAGGCCGCCTCGAGGTCCAGAAGCGTCGACTTGGCCAGCGGTCCGCCGACGTAGGAGCCCGTCGAGCCGTCCGACCGCACGACGCGGTGGCACGGGATCACCACCGGAAGCGGATTGTGGGCGCAGGCGGTTCCGACGGCGCGCACGGCGCGGGGATGACCGATCGCGGCGGCGACCGTG
>DATFCF010000166.1:0-3990 GCA_035253445.1 Mycobacterium sp. | reverse complement strand
GTTCGAAGCGCCACCGACGGCAACCGGGCGGTGCGGGCGGCGGGGTCGCGCTCCTGCTCGTACCCGCTGTCCTCGAGCGCGACGACGCGCGGTGCCCGTGCCCTGACCACGGCGCGCGGCGCCACCAGGTCGTGCGCCCAGCGACTGCGCACCAGCGCCTGCGATTCCGCGGTACGCGCGTATCCGCCGATCAGTGCGGCGCAGCGCAGCTGATGTGCACGCAGCATCGCCACCTCCCGGGCGTGCGGGTAAGGCGCGCGCGGTTCGGCGAGCGTGTCGTCACCGTCGTCCCACACCATCACCAGGCCCAGATCGGCGACGGGCGCGAACACGGCGCTGCGGGTACCGATGACAAGGCGGGCGTCGCCCCGAAGCGCGGATAGCCATCTGCGGTAGCGCTGGGCGGGGCCGAGTCCCGCCGACAACGCCGCCACCCGCGGTTCGTCGATGAGCCGGACGGCGGCGTCACGCAACGCGTCGACGTCGCGCTGATCCGGGACGATCGCGAGCACACCGCGGCCGGAATCGGTTGCCACCGCCGCGGCTTCGGCAAGCCGGTCGGTCCATCGCTCGCCGGGCAGGGCCTGCCACACCGCGCGGGCGGCGCGGCCATCGCGCAGCGCCTTCAGGAACTGCTCGCCACGCCCGTAGATGGCCCAGGCCGCGGGGTCGACGGGTTCGACGGCCAGTGGCGCCAGTTGCGGCGCGCTTTGCTTTTCGACATTCGCATGCCGCGGCGGAACCGCCATCCGCAGCACATCCGCTCGGGTGCCTGCGTATCGTGCGGCCACCGCGTCCACGAGCCTGCGCACCTCGGCGGTCAGCACCGGTTCTGCCGACACCACCCGCTCAAGCCAGCCCAGTCTTCCGACATGGTCAGTGTCCGAACGTCTTTCGAGGATGAACGCATCCACCAGCCGGCCATGGAACCGCACCCGCACCCGCACACCGGGCTGAGCGTCGTCGGACTGCTCAGCAGTCACCAAATAGTCAAACTCGCGATCCAGGTGGGGCACCGACAGCATCGGAAGCACGCGCGCGATGGGCTCGTACTCGGCCTGCTGGCGGGCGGTCGACACTTAAGAAGGTGTAGCAGACGGTGCAGACGACCGGCCAAAGAAGAAGCCGGCGGTGATGAGCAGCAGTGACGTCGCGTACGCCCACCAGATCGGCACCGCGAGCGCCTCTGTGTTTGTTGGCGCCAGTACGAACTTTCCGATGCCGATCATCGCGTCCGAAACCGCGAAGCACACCGCGCCCAGCGCGGTCCACGGCGTCGGGAGGCGGGCCAGCAGTGCCGCGCACACCATCGCCCCGAGCACCGCGATGTAGAGCGTCACCGGCACCGCCATCTCTTCGGCGATCAGCCGCGGCCAGAACCAAACGAGAAGCGCGATACAGGCCACGACCGTGGCTCCCGCGGCTGCCAGCCGGGGCCCAGACGGCGCGACCAGTGGGATGAGGGCGGCCAGAAAGCACAGGTGTGCGACGAGGAAGGCCGCAAGGCCCAACACGAACGACGGCGCCCACCATGGCATCGCCAGCAGGAAGTCACCCGCCGCGGAGAACACCAGCGCGGCAAGGAGCCAACGGCGTTCCCGCGCGATCGGGTGCGTCAGAGCGGCGATGGCGAGCAGCACCGCCGCGGCCGCCTTGACCGCGGGCTGCAGCGCGAACTGGCCGGTCAGCTCGGCGCCAAGGGGGTGCCGCAGCGCCGTGATGACGAGGAACATCCCGTAGCCGGCGCCGACGACTGCCGCCGCAACCCACAGCAGCCTGGTTCGCGGGTGTGCGTACGGTGTCCCCATGTCCGTCGCTGAGGAGAAGCCGGCCAGCCGAGTACCCCTAGACGCCATCTTGCTGAAGGTACTGGAGGCCGTTCCGTTTCAGTTGACAACCGACGGTGGGGTCGAGGTGTCCCGGCAGCGCTTCCGTGACCTGCCCCGCCGGGAAGTTCACCCCGAGGTGCGCACCGAGGACCGCACCGTCGATGGCCCCGCCGGGCCGATCCCGGTCCGGGTGTACTGGCCACCGGCGAGCGGTGCCGGCGCGCTGCCGGTGGTGGTGTTCATTCACGGCGGTGGATGGTCGGTCGGTGACCTCGATACCTACGACGGCACGGCACGCGACCACGCGGTCGGCGCAGGCGCGGTGGTGGTGTCGGTGGATTACCGGTTGGCTCCCGAGCATCCGTACCCTGCCGCGGTCGAAGATGCTTGGGCCGCAACGCAATGGGTGGCTGAACATGCCGGAGAGCTGGGAGCAGACCCCGACCGGCTCGCCATCGTGGGAGATTCGGCGGGCGGCAACCTGGCGGCGGTGGTGTCGCAACTGGCGCGTGATGCAGGCGGGCCGCGGATCGGCTTCCAGCTGTTGTGGTATCCGGCGACGACATGGGACACCTCGCTGCCGTCCTTCACCGAGAACGCGAACGCGCCGATCCTCGACGTCGGTGCGGTGAAGGGCTTTTCGCGGTGGTATGCCGGTGGAGTGGACCTATCCGATCCCCCGGCGACGCTGGTACCTGCCCGCGCCAAGGATTTGGCGGGGCTGGCGCCGGCCTATATCGCCGTCGCGGGCCACGACCCGCTGCGCGACGACGGCGCCCGGTACGCCGAACTGCTGGCCACCGCAGGGGTGCCCGTCGAACTGCACAACGCCGAGACGCTCATCCACGGCTATCTGGGCTACGCGGGCGTGGTGCCCGCCGCCACTGAAGCGACCGAGCGCGGACTGTCTGCACTGCGAAAGGCGTTGCAGATCAGATGAATTCTGTAGCGATCGTGCACGCCTTCTGGGATGAGGTGTGGAATGCGCACGATCCATCGGCGGTCGACGGGTTTGTGGTCGACGACTTCGTCATCGTGACCGGCGGTGAGACGATTGCCGGCCGGGAGAACTTCAAACGACCTGCACCTCGAGGTGATCGAGTCGTTTCAGAACGACGACTCGTTTCAGAACGACGACGGCAGCCGCGTCGCCTCACGGTGGCTGCTGACCGGCAAAATAACGGGTTTTTCGGCACCGAGCCGGATCAACAGGACATCGCGATGACGGGCACTGCGGTGTTGGCCGTAAACGATGACGGAAAGCTGCTGACCAACTGGGTTGAGCGTGCATCCTTGAAGCAGTTCCAACGACTGACAGGAGCCGGAAAATGACCGCGAAACCCGGTATCGATCCGACCATGCAGGCGCTTCTCGACGCGTTCCCGTTCAGGTTCACCGCCGACGATGGTGTCGAGGTGGCCCGCGAGCAGATGCGTCAGCTGAAGGCGCCCCCGGAGCTCTTGCCCGACATGCGGATCGAAGAACGCACGATCGGCTATGGGGACATCGCCGACATTCCGGTCCGCATCTACTGGCCGCCGATCCCCGCGCACGAGAACCTCCCGATTGTGGTGTTCTACCACGGTGGCGGCTGGTCGATCGGTGACCTCGACACCCATGATCCGGTGGCCAGGGCCCACGCCGTAGAAGCCGAAGCAATCGTGGTGTCAGTGGACTACCGGCTCGCCCCCGAACACCCGTACCCGCAGGGCATCGAGGACTCGTGGGCGGCGCTGCAGTGGGTCGCCGAGCACGCAGGTGAACTCGGCGGCGACCCCACTCGCATCGCGGTGGCCGGCGACTCGGCCGGCGGCAACATCTCGGCGGTGATGACGCAGCTGGCCCGTGACCACGGCGGACCGCCGCTCGTGTTCCAGCTCCTGTGGTATCCCTCCACCACGGGCGACTTGACGTTGCCGTCGATGATCGAGAATGCCGACGGCCCGATCCTCGACCGCGATGTCGTTGCCGCATTCCTCGGGTGGTACGTGCCGGATACCGACGTCAGCGAGCACGACAAGCTGCCCACCAAGCTTGCGCCGGCGAACAACGAAGACCTTACTGGTCTGCCGCCGGCGTACATCGCCACGGCGGAGTACGACCCGCTGCGCGACGACGGCGCCCGATACGCGGAATTGCTCACCGCTGCAGGGGTTTCCGT
>DATFCF010000165.1:0-3077 GCA_035253445.1 Mycobacterium sp. | reverse complement strand
CGTCGTCGCTTTCCCAGCGGTTTCCGCGGAGCTTGCATCCGCGGCCGTGGTTGGAACTCCGACGCCGAATCCGAACGTGCCGTCCACGACATCGCCGTCCGCAGCGGTGATGCGCCAGCGCACGGTGTAGGTCCCGTCGGGCAGTGGCCTGTCTGCGCTGACGGTGATCGTCGTTCGGTCCGCGGATCGCGAAGGTCGCGATGTTGCGATTCTGCCGCGCGACTCGCCGTCCAGACTCAAGCTTTGGACCGTGACCGGTTCGTCGAATTCCAGGCCGATCTGGGCGGGCGCCTTGGCCACGCTGTAGCCGGCCTGGGGGAACGTCCTCACCACGATTGGATGCGCGTCAGCCGGGGATACGGAGAGGATGAGAACCACGGCCGTGCACGCCGCAACGAGTGGGACCAGTCGGCGCGTCCGCCGGGCGCTCCGCAGGATGCAGTTGAACGCCGGCACACCGATCCCTTCCAATAGTCCATCCGCGCGGGGACGGCATACTATTGCCGATAGTAGTGCTGGTCGCGTCCTGCTGGGCCGGTAGCCTGCTCCGATGGCAACCGACAGGGAAGGTCGTGAAGGTGTGCGTCAGTTCGGCAACCTCGAGGCCTTGGTGATGGATCGTCTATGGGCGTGGGACCGCCCGGTCGCGGTCCGGGAGGTGCTCGAGGACCTCCAGAAGGACCGCACGATCGCCTACACCACTGTGATGACGGTGATGGACAACCTCTTCCAGAAGGGAGTCCTGTCCAGGGATCTCGACGGTCGGGCGTACCGCTACCAAGCGGTGCGCTCTCGTGAGCAGCACACCGCCGAGCTGATGGAGCAAGTTCTTGCCAGTGGCGGTGATGCAGGGGCCACCCTCCTGCATTTCGTAGAACGTATGCCCCGTAAGGACGTCGGCAAGCTTCGGAAGGTGCTCGACCAGATCATTGCGTCCAACGATGAGGCGCCAACATGATTGCTCCTGTCACACTGCTGCTCTTCGCCGTAATGGCCAACAGTGTCGGATCGCGGCTGCTACGGGATGCGGCCTGGACCCGACGCTCTCCGGCTTTGGCGATCATGGTTTGGCAGGCGCTCACCGTCTCCATCGTGATGGCGGTGTTCTTGGCAGGTTTGGCGTTGGTCTTTCCCTCGATACCGGCCAGCGCCAGCGTTGCTGGGTTCATCGAAGCCTGCGCCTCGGCCCTGCGCCAGCAGTACTTGACACCGGGCGGTCAAGCTCTCGGCGCTGTGGGGGGATTTGTTGCCGTCGCTGTCGCGGTGCGGACCATCTACTTCGGGGCAGCAGGGTTCCGGGCCGTGCGCAGCAGTCGCGCGACCCAGCACCTGAATCTGGCGGTGACGTCGCAACCGCACCCACGATGGGCAGTTTCGGTCGTCGAGCACGACGTCGCAGCGGCCTATTGCGTCCCGGGCCGCAGGGCCAGGATCGTCTTCACCTCAGCCGCTATGGCTCAGCTCGATGACGGTGAAGTCGACGCAGTTATTGCGCACGAGCATGCTCACCTGCATGGGCACCACGATCAGGTGCTGGCGATGTTCGGCGCGCTGCGGCGAGCCTTCCCGCGCCTGGCCGCGATGTCGATCGCCGTGGTCGAGGTGGCTCACCTGGTGGAGATGCGGGCCGATGACGTCGCTCTGCGCGGCACCGGGCGATTCAGCCTGGCCAAGGCTCTCGTAGGTTTGTCCGAGGCTCCGGTCCCGGCCGGCGCTGTCGCAGCATCCGGCTCGGCGCTGGCCCGCCTGCAGCGACTGGCCGAACCACCACGCCCGCTCACTCGGATCGGCGGCCTGTTCGCCGTGACTTCGGCGTTCGTTCTGCTTCTCGCCCCACTGGCCATTGCGGTCGAGCCCGCCGCCGTGGCCGCGATGATGAACACCTGCCCGATCATCATGGGCTAGTTCGAGTGGGGCTCCTGTGTCCGCCCACGTTCTTGGGCCGAGCGGAGCTCGTCGATCTCCGCACGCAGACCGGCGATCTCCTGGCCACGATCCTCCGAGGCCTGGTGCGAATCGTCGCGCATCATCATCCACATCATCAAGCCCATGGCGATCGGGCACGCCAGGAACGCCAACACGGTCAGGTCCATGTGATCCTCCAGTCCGAACGGCGACCGCCCAGAACGGCCAGGTCGCGTCTACTAAGATGCATCGTAGACCTTTGGGCCACAGTGCCCCGTCCTCGATGAACGGACGCCTCATCATGCCCAATCTGCCGGACACTCGTCCAAGGCTGCGTGGCGTGCTGGTGGCCGTCGTCGCGCTTGTATCTCTGTCGGCTTGCTCAGGTGAGATCGCAGCGGACTCCACCAAGGGTGGCTACGTCACCGGTGGCGGCGCCATCACGACCGTCCCGCCGTCCGAGCGCAAAGCCGCGCCCGAGCTGTCGGGTAAGGACCTCAATGATCGTCCGATCTCCGCAGACAAGTTCAAAGGCAAGACGCTCGTCGTCAACGTGTGGGGCTCGTGGTGCCCTCCGTGCCGCAAAGAGGCGCCGGCGTTGATCAAGGTTTCTCGTGACCTGAAGCCTAGAGGCGTTGAGTTCCTCGGCATTGCCGTCCGCGAGTCAGCGACTGCGTCAAAGGCCTTCACCGATCGACACCGAGTGCCGTATCCCAGCATTAGCAACGAGTCCGGATCCCTGCTCATCGGCTTCAACTCCAGCCTCCCCACCGCGGCTGTTCCGACCACATACGTCATAGACAACCGAGGTCGCGTCGCAGCACGCATCCTCGACGCAGTCACCGCGACGACGCTCACGGATGTCGTCGAGGGCGTCCTCGAGGACTCCTGATGGGCGACTGGTTCGCCGACGCGGCCGCGTCGGGGACGATGCTGATCGCCATCCCCGTTGCCGTGCTCGCCGGCGTCGTCTCGTTCGCGTCCCCGTGCATCATCCCCCTCGTACCTGGATACCTCTCCTACGTCACAGGGATGTCCACCGCGGATGTGTCCTCGGCCAAGAGGAGACGACTGCTCGCGGGAACCCTGCTCTTCGTCCTGGGCTTCTCGGCCGTCTTCGTCTCCTACGGAGCACTCTTCGGATCCATCGGCTTCGAGCTCCTCGGCATCCA
>DATFCF010000164.1:0-4456 GCA_035253445.1 Mycobacterium sp. | reverse complement strand
GGCAGTACATCGCGCAGGTCGGTGCCACCTGGGTGGTCCCGTCGGCCGGTCCGCCCTGCTTCCTCGACCCGGAGTTGCGTGACCTCAACGACGATCACGGTGACCCGGCCAACATCTTCCCCGACCAGGTCGTCTTCCTCGACCAGATGCGGGAACACGGGCACGACCGCGGTCTGCTGATGATGCCGGGGTCGACGGGGGATTTCGTTGGCTCACAACTGAATTCCCTGACGCACCCGCTACCCGAGGACGAGGTGCAGGCCATCTTCACCACGGGTAAGGCGGCGTACATCGCCGACTACGCCGAGCGGATGGCACCGGTGCTGGCCGCCGAGAAAGCCGGCTGGGCACCTGCGGCCGGCGAGTCGCTGCTGGAGCCGCTGCGAACGGCGTTCGAGCCGATCATGATCCAGAGCGATCAGATCTGCGACGGCATCGGATACCCTGTCGAGCTGCGGCTGGCGGGCGGAGGCCATCAAGAAACCATAGTTCTCGACTTCCCGAAACGGGCTGTGCGCGAACCGGTTCCGGACGAGAAGTTTCGCTACGGCTTCGAGATCGCCCCGGAGTTGGTGCGGACGGTGTTGCGTGACAACGAACCGGACTGGGTCAACACCATCTTTCTGTCGACACGATTCAAGGCGTGGCGGGTCGGCGGCTACAACGAGTACCTGTACACCTTCTTCAAGTGCCTTACCGACGAGCGGATCGCCTACGCCGACGGCTGGTTCGCCGAGGCACATGACGACACCGCTTCAATCCAGTTGGACGGCTGGGAGATTCAGCGCCGCTGCCCACACCTGAAGGCAGACCTGTCGAAGTTCGGCGTGGTGGAGGGCACCACCCTGACCTGCAATCTGCATGGCTGGCAGTGGAACCTGCAGACGGGCCGGTGCCTGACGACCAAGGGGCACGAGCTGCGGTGCGCGCCACTATGACCGCGCCGCGCCAGTACTACGACGACGGTATGGTGCAACTCGACCGTGAGGCAATCACGTTGCGGCGCTATCACTTTCCGTCTGGCACGTCGAAGGTGATCCCCCTACGCACCGTACGCGGATACAAGGCGGAGCCGCTGGGCCTGTTCACGCATCGGTTCCGCATCTGGGGTAGTTCGGATCTCCGACGATGGCTGCCGCTGGACGTGTGGCGCCCGATCAAGTCGACCCTGGTGACACTGGATGTCGCTGATACGCGGCCCAAGCCCGCCTTCACTCCCCAGCGGCCGAAAGAGTTTCTGGCAATGCTGGACGAACTGCTGGACCGCTAGTAGGAAAATCCGTCGGATCGGGCCGCCTTGGTCCGAGCGCGGTGGACGAAACCTGCTCCGGCGCCGGCGGCGACGCCGGTACCCAGCGCGAGAACGGCGGCGACGGCAAACCCCCTCGCAATGAGCTGATCTTCGTTGCTTCCCGCCTGGATGACATAGGAGGTGTCGTCAGGGTCGTAGGTGATCTTGATCCGGTCGCCGACGGTCGGGTATTCGTCGGGCCACCAAATGAAGTCGTCGGTGACGCGGTCGTCGTCTTCCGTCGAAAACTCGACGGTGACGGTGGAGCCGTCCACGTCTGTGACGATCGCGCTCGTTGTCACCCCGTTGTTGTCGAGGTGGTTGTCGAGCGAGAAACCTATCGTGGCGATAAGTCCGAAGAACAGAGTGCTGACAAGACATACGCCGGCAGTGCACCACAGCAGGACTGCCCATGCGGCCGACGGCCCTGTCGGCCTTCCCCACGCCGGTGGGCCGGGCGGTGGCCACGGCTGCGGCGGCGGACCCCATGGTTGGTACATGGACCCATCGTCACCTAGAGGTTGGGCCGCCCGCTACGTCTTGGGTTCCAGCACTTCGGTTCCGACGAAGGGCACCAACGCGTCCGGGACACGGACGCTGCCGTCGGGCTGCTGATGGTTCTCCAGGATCGCCACCAGCCAGCGGGTGGTCGCCAGCGTCCCGTTGAGCGTGGCCGCAGTCTGCGGCTTGCCGTTCTCGTCGCGGTAGCGCACCGCCAGCCGGCGGGCCTGAAACGTCGTGCAATTCGACGTCGAGGTCAGCTCACGGTAGGTCTGCTGCGTGGGAACCCACGCCTCACAGTCGAACTTGCGTGCTGCCGAAGAGCCCAAATCGCCCGCAGCAACGTCGATTACGCGGTACGGCACGTTGATGTGCGCCAGCATTTCGCGTTGCCAGCCCAGCAGCCTCTCGTGTTCGGCTTCGGCCTCGTCAGGCTTGCAATAGACGAAGCCCTCGACCTTGTCGAACTGATGCACCCGGATGATGCCGCGGGTGTCCTTGCCGTAGCTGCCCGCTTCACGGCGAAAGCACGACGACCAGCCCGCGTAGCGACGCGGACCGTCGGACAGATCGAGGATCTCGTCGGCGTGATATCCGGCCAACGGCACTTCGGACGTGCCGACCAGGTAGAGGTCGTCGGCCTCGATCCGGTACACCTCCTCGGCGTGCGCGCCAAGGAACCCGGTGCCCGCCATCACTTCGGGCCGCACCAGCACCGGCGGGATGACGAGCGTGAACCCGTTCTGGGTGGCCACCCGCACGGCGAGCTGCATCAGCCCCAATTGCATCAGCGCACCCGCGCCGGTGAGGAAGTAGAACCGCGACCCCGACACCTTGGCGCCGCGCTCCATGTCGATCAGCCCCAGCGACTCCCCCAGTTCGAGGTGATCCTTGGGATTGTCGATGGCGCGAGGCTCGCCGACGGTGTCGAGCACCGCGAAATCGTCCTCGCCGCCAGCGGGAACGCCGTCGATGACGACGTTCGAGATCGCCATATGCGCTGCGGATAAAGCCTTTTCGGATTCAGCCTGCTCGACTTCGGCAGCCTTGACCTTTTCGGCGAGTTCCTTGGCCTGCTGCAGCAGCGCGGGCCGTTCGTCCGGCGTGGCGGATCCGACCCGCTTGCTGGCGCCCTTCTGCTCGGCGCGCAGGTTGTCGGCCGCCGAGATCGCGGCCCGCCGCGACGCGTCGGCGTCCAGCAGCGCGTCGACGAGATCGGGATCCTCTCCGCGGGCACGTTGCGAAGCACGCACCACATCGGGGTTTTCGCGCAGTAGTTTGAGGTCGATCACGGCCGCAACCCTACTGGGACGACAGCCGTCCACACGTCGCGGTTGATGCGTGGCCGGCGCGCCTTCAGGCACAACCCCATAACGTTACAAACGCATCACTTGTCACAGCACCCGACACGCCTGTCACAATGGAGCGGATGTTGGAGGCACCCGAGCGCGAGGAGATGCTCGCCGAGGAGGTCGAACAGCCGTCCGGGCGGGTGGCGTGGTGGCAGAGTCTGCAGGCCGCGTCCACACGTCGCGCGCTGCTGTTGACCGCACTCGGCGGTCTGCTCATCGCCGGTCTGATCACCGCCCTGCCGCAAGGTGAGGGCGGCACCGGCCTGACCGCCAGTTCGATCGCCCTTGGGCCGCGCGGCAACGACACGTTCAACCACGCCAAGAGCGGCGACTGCCTGAACTGGCCTGATCGCACGCCGGACGCTGCCGAGATCGTGGACTGCAAGGACGAGCACCGCTTCGAGGTTGCGGAGTCGGTGGACATGCGCACGTTCCCCGGCAGCGAGTACGGGCCGGACGCCGCGCCGCCGTCAGCCGCGCGCATCCAGCAGATCAGCCAGGAGCAGTGCTCGGCCGCCGTCAAGAGCTACCTCGGCACCCGCTTCGACCCCACCAGCCGCTTCACCATCAGCATGCTGTGGTCCGGTGACAAGGCATGGCGCCAATCGGGCGAGCGCCGCATGCTGTGTGGTCTGCAGCTGCCGGGGGCCAACAACCAGCAGCTGCCGTTCAAAGGCAAGGTCGCCGACATCGACCAGTCCAAGGTCTGGCCCACGGGCACGTGCCTGGGCATCGACCCGACGACCAATCAGCCGACCGACATCCCCGTCGACTGCGCGGCGCCGCACGCGATGGAGGTCACCGGCGCGGTCAACCTCGCCGAGAAGTACCCGGACACGCTGCCGCCCGAGCCCGAGCAGGATGGCTTCATCAAGGACGCCTGCACCAAGATGACGGACGCCTATCTGGCGCCGATTCAACTGCGCAGCACCACGCTGACGCTGATCTACAGCACCATCTCGCTGCCCAGCTGGTCGGCGGGAAGCCGCCAGGTGACGTGCAGCATCGGTGCGACGCTTGGCAACGGCGGCTGGTCGACACTGCTGAACCCCGCGAAGGGTCCGCTGTTGATCAACGGTCAACCGCCGATCGCTCCGCCGGACATCCCGGAGGAGCGGCTGAACCTGCCGCCGATTCCGGTGCCTGAGGAGCCGGTGGACTCCTCGTCTCAGGTGACGAGCACCCAGACCACCGACGAGAGCCAACAGTCGCAGCACATGCCGCAGCAGTCGACGCAGACGTCGACCGCCCCGACTTCGGAAGCACCCGCCCCGGGCAACACCTTCCTCAACGGGCCGCCACCGCCTCCGCC
>DATFCF010000163.1:0-5445 GCA_035253445.1 Mycobacterium sp. | reverse complement strand
GGGCCATCGGTGATGCAGGGCTACTTGCGTGCCCCCGGCGCAATAGACGCCGGCGACGTTCGTGGGGGGTGGTTCGCCACAGGAGATCTCGGGTATCAGGACGCGAATGGGGCAGTCCACTTCGGCGGTCGTGTGAAGGACATGATCAAGACCGGGGGTTTGAACGTGTTCGCGGCCGACGTGGAGGCCGCGCTCGCCGAGCACCGGAGTGTCTCGCGCGTGGCTGTTATCGGCGTGCCTGACGAGTACTGGGGCGAGGCGGTCGTGGCCGTGGTCGAGTTCGCCTCGAATGTTGAAGTGAGCGAGGGCGAACTGCGCACCCATGCGAAGGAGACGCTAGCCGGCTTCAAGCGACCCAAGACATACCTAACGGTCGATCATCTTCCCCTCAACCCGGGCGGCAAGCTGGCGAAGGGCGAGATTCGTTCGATGATCGAAACCGGTGGCGCGCGTCCGCTGCAATCCTCTCGCGAGCCGTAGACGCCAGGTGCCCACGGCGCACCCAGGGAAAGGTCCTACGCGGGCCGGGCGCACACCCAGCTGCAAGCCCACCGAGCTCGCCCGCCAAGCGGGTCAGACCTTCTCGTGTCCCACAAGGCGTAACGCATAGGCGACGTACTGTTTGCACAGGTCCTGTGGTGTGAGTGGACCACCGATGCGATACCAGGTGGCGATGCCTCGGAGCATCATGATGATCGCTCGGGAGTGTGCGTGAGGGTCGCCAGGAAGAAAGACCTTACGCTCCATCCCGTCCGTGATCACATTTGTGACGAGAGCCTGCATGCGGTCGCGCTTGCGAACGTACGCCTTGCGGTTCTCCGATTCCAGGCTGCGGATCTCAGAGTCGAGGAAAGCCATGTCTCGCCTGTTCGCCACATACAGGACGATGCACTCCACAAGCGTGGAGAGCCGGTCTGCTGGGTCGTCAGATGCCTCTGCTAATGCCCGCGTGCACCGATCCAGGAGATCCTCGATGCTGAGGGTCAACAGGGCTACCAGCACTGCTTGCTTGTTCTCGTAGTGGTAGTAGATTGCGGGCACTGTTTGGCCCAAGCGCTTGGCAAGATCGCGCACCGAGGTCCCGTGGTAGCCGTTCGTGACGAAGGCATCGCGTGCGTGACGCAGAACCGGCGAGAGGCCTGTCTCAGGGGGGTATTCGTCCCACTTGACTTCCTCGGCCAAAGCCTCGGACGGCTGAACCATAGTGAAGCTCCTGGATCCTTGATCTAGACGATCAGTAAGACCGGCACCAGCAGTACCTGCACGACGCTACGACTGTATCGATCGATGGTTAGTTCAATTCTGCTTCGGAGTCTACGTCCGGCCCTCCCAGAATCGCCAACTTAGCGGGTGGAAAGTACTGAATTACTACAACAGCTAGGCAAGTCACCCTCGCAGCTTACCTATCGATCGCTCTTGACAGTCTTCGAACCGGCAGGGAATAGTCCCATTGGCGCCCGGCATTTCCTGCCCGCGCGACCGACTGACCGTTCGAGGTTGCAGATAGTGCCGCCGTGCACTGCGGCGCCAGGCGCCCGAGCCTCGGCGAATACGGGCGTACAACTCTGGCAAGTTCATCGGAAGGCTTTCAGTGGAGCACATCGCGGAATTGCAGCAACCGTTCATTGCAGGTGAGCGGGTGCCATCTGGCGCGGATCAGACAATTGCAGTCATCAATCCGGCCACCGAGTCCCAGATCGCGCAGCTACAGGTGACTTCGGAGTCACTGGTTGACCAGGCCGTCGAGGCCGCAGCCCAGGCGCAGAGGCGCTGGGTCAAGCTGACTCCCGACGCGAGGGGTGCAATCATCTGGAAGTGGGGCGAACTGGTTGCCCAGCATTCAGAGGAACTGGCGCAGTTGATCACCGCCGAGACCGGCAAGCCGATCACAGATGCCCGGGGCGAGGCGATGTCGGCCCCTCGGGTGGCCCGATACTGGGCCGGCATGACGGACAAGATCAACGGCGCCCAACTCCCGGTGACCCCCGGTCACCTGAGCTATACCATTCGTGAGCCGCTCGGTGTCGTGGCAGGCATCATGCCGTGGAACGGGCCCGTAGCCAGCTGCGTAGGTCGGGGAGCCGCTGCGCTGGCGACTGGCAACGGGGTTGTCCTGAAGCCCTCTGAATTCTCGTCTTTGTCAGCGTTGAGGATTGCAGACTTGGCGAGCGAGGCGGGTGTTCCGGCGGGTCTGCTGTCAGTGGTGACGGGCGCAGGCGAGGTCGGGGGACTCCTCGCCTCCCACCCTGGGATTGGTGGGGTCACCTTCACCGGCGGAGTGACAGGGGGCCGACGTGTGAATCTAGCTGCCGCAGAGTCGTTCAAGAAGGTCACCCTGGAGCTCGGGGGAAAGGCCCCCAGCATCGTCTTTGCCGATGCAGACCTCGATGCTGCACTTCAGTCCACCTTGTACGGAATCTTCGGAAACGCGGGCCAGGTGTGCGTAGCCACCAGTCGGCTGCTCCTGCACAAGTCGATCGCCGATGGCTTCACCGAGCGTCTGGTCGCGGCGACGCAGCGCATTCGGGTGGGTGCGCCGTCCGACGAGGCGACGAAGATGGGCCCGCTGATCTCCGCCCAGCAGTACGAGTCGGTGAGTCGCTACCTCGAACTCGGCAACACTCAGGCCCAGTTGTTGACCGGCGGTGGACGACCGAAGGGCTACGAAGGCTCTCCGGGCTACTATCTGGCCCCCACGATCTACCGTGACGATCAGGCGGACTCCGCCGTCGCCAGGGAAGAGGTGTTCGGCCCCGTTCTCACCGTCATCCCCTTCGACTCGGAGGAAGAGGCCGTCGACCTCGCCAACGGCGTCGACCTTGGCCTGTCGGCCAACATCTGGACCAAGGAAGTGGGGACGGCGCTGCGCGTGGCCGAAAGCGTCGAGGCCGGTACGATCTGGTGCAACGCCACCCGGGTCATGGACCCAGCTCTACCGTTCGGGGGCTTCAAAAACAGCGGGGTTGGGAACGCGTTCGGTGAGGGCGCAGTCGAAGGTCAGACGCGCCTACGTCGTATCACGGTGCGATTCGACGCAGCGAGCGAGTCACTGTGGGACATCTGAACCATCAGTCAACCCCGCGGTGAGGCGGCCGCGACCCTCTAAACCTTCAGAAGGCCGATTCACGTTCGACTATCCTGCCCCGTCACCATGGCCTTGGTGGCGGGGCGCCGTCGCGCCCATGCCCTGATCCGTCCAGGCAGCCGGCTGCCCGTTGTGTGCGGCTGACCCCTGAGGAAGAATCGGCGAACTCGCGTCGATCAGTGGTCAGCGAGCCTGAAATCTACCTAGCGATCGCTACTGGTGATGACGATGTCGCTGGCGGCAGCGCACACGAGTTCGCCGCTTCTCGAGAGGAGCGGTCTCCGGCACATAAGTCTGAACAGGTCACGACCAGGGGCGAAGTGGTTCCCAGACGTCCTCAAACCGCTGCCGGAGTGGGCACGTTCGGGAAGACCCCGCGTCCCAGCCGTTCGATCAGGTCGAGTGGGTCCGGTGAGCTGGTAGGACAGATCACGCCCTGAATGCCTTGGGATGCGAGCGACTCGAGCGTCCGCACGCAGTCCTTGGGGGTCCCCACCAAGCCGAAGTAGCCGGCAAGGAAGTCGGTGAGGCCCAGAGAGTCAACCAATTTTGCGTTGGCGCTCCCGGCGACAGCATGCTGGGCGGCATCATAGCGGCTGATCAATTCGCTTAGTGGTTCAAGTAGCTCCGCTGGAACGCCCTTCTCCTCGGCGCCCTGACGAAGGGCGTGCGAGGCACTTCCTGCCAGACCGGCCCGCACATGCTCCAGAGCAGTCGCGCGATCGTCGGCGACGCTGGCCTTGAGCATCATCCAGATCTCGATCTCGCCCGGGTCGCGGCCGGCTTCTTGTGCGCCGGCGTGAAGTCGTTCCTTGCACCACCGTATGGCGGCCGGCGTGGTCCCGGTGTGAAGGACAACGGCGTCGGCGATGGCGCCGGCGAGCGCGAGTGTGCGTGGGCCCTCCGCGCTGATGAAGACGGGCACCGCCCTGGGTATGTCCTGGACGGAAACGGCGTCGCCTTCGAAGGTGGCCGTTCCACTTCGCATCAGATGTTGAACTGTTGTGATGTACTCGCGCATCTGGGCGACCCGCGCGGGTGGTCGTCCGATGGTCCACAGCGCACTTCCGCCCGTCCCGAAGCCAACTACAGCTCGGCCGTCCGTCAAGCGATCCAGGGTCCCGATGGCGCTGGCGGTCACGGCCGGGTGACGTGTCAGGGGATTGGTGACCATCGGTCCCAGCGACGCCCGCTTCGTGTGGCACGCCGCTACGGCCAGTGAGACGTAGAGTTCACGAAAGCCCGCCTGAGAGTCACCCACTCCTACGATGTCGGCACCGAGTGAGTCCGCAAGTTCGATCTGTTGCACGTAGTCATCTAGAGAGTCACGCCAGAGGGACACCGTTCCGAACTTCATCCTGTTCCCTTCGTACGTCCTCGAAATGTGTTCATCGCCGTCGATTCCGTTCAGGAGTGCAGAGTCAGTGCAGCTGCGCGCCGTATCGCCAGTGGTTTCGGGCTATGGCGGTCTCCGTAATGCCAAAGCCGGTCAAAGTGTCTGACCCCCAAGAGCAATGCGCAGTAGCAGGACTATCGATGGTCCCCCTGCCGAGGCTCGCGACCAGATTGCTGTCCGTCAAATCCCACACCTCCTCTTGTGGCACGCCCAGGCCAGTCGCCTCACCCTGCTTCTCGCTGTACCCCGCGCCGAGTAGCCGTACCCCGTCTCCGATGTTCGTGACGGAGATGGCGATGGCGCCGCCCCCGGCGAGGTGTCCTTCGAACGTTGCCCGCTTCAATGTTCGAGATGTCGGATCGAACTCCAGGTCGTGGCTGTCGAGCACCCCGGTCTCGACGGATCCGTCGTTCCACATGCGGGCAATGTGGGTGACCATGACGGCACCGTCCGCCCGTTCCTGATGGATCAGGTTGAGCTGACTCCCGTCGTTCAGATGCATCACGTACCACTGGTGCAGGCGAGGCCGAGACGAGCGAACCCCCCAGGTCCGATCTCGGAAACTGCTCAGCGCCAATGGGATGTCCTCGCCGCCGATTCTGAGCTGGCCCTCGATCTGCCCAGGCTGGACGAAATGCTGAACCGTATCCACTTGCAGCTGGGAAGCAGCATGGGGGAGGTCCGCTGCTACGACGAACGGTGGGAACAAGTACGCCGGCTGCGCGGACCTATACGTGAGATCCAGATCGAAGCTGCTGCCCTGCGCTCGCATGCTCCACCGTGCCATGGGCTCGGCGATGGCAAAGGTGACGGCCGCAGCGCTGTCGATCCGGGATCGATCGAACTCGATGACGCGTTGGCGGAGGTTGAGCTGCTTCCCGTCGTGGAGGATGCACGCGTAGACCTCGAGGACGCCTCCATGGGGGTAGAAGCCACCGCCGGCGATGCCCACCAGGGCGCCGTC
>DATFCF010000162.1:0-8725 GCA_035253445.1 Mycobacterium sp. | reverse complement strand
GGGATTCCACTGATTCGAACAGTTCGCCCTTCGCCCCCACTCCGCAAACTTACCTCTAATTCTTGTTCAGTGAAATTTCCGGATGAGGAGGGCATCTGTGGCTAGGCGACGGTCATCCAGCGTCTCGATCACTGAGCAAGGAATCCGCCATCGACGACCAGGGCGTGGCCTGTGATGAAGCTGGCGGCGCCTGAAGCCAACCAGATTGCGGCCTCAGCGACCTCCCGAGGATCAGCAACACGACCGATCGGAGCGTGACCCTCGATCATCTTTCGGGCCGCCTCGTCGCGATCCATCGTCTGTCGTATCATCGCGGTGGCGGTCACGCCGGGGCAGAGCGCGTTTACCCGCATGTTGTCCTTGGCATACTGCAGTGCAACGGCTTTGGTGAGGCCGATCACGGCGTGTTTGCTCGCCGTATAGGCAGGAAGAAACAGCGCGGGGTTCGCTATGAACCCGTGTATAGAAGATGTATTCACAATCGCTCCGCCACCACTTCGGAGCATATGGGGAATCTGTTCTTTCATGCATTGGTTGACGCCGGCGAGGTTGATCGCCAGGGTCCGTTCGAACGCCGCATCGTCCCAGCTGTCGTCACGAGGATCCGTGATACCCGCGTTGTTGAACGCTACATCGATTCGCCCGAATCTATCTACTGCGCCACTGACGAATCGAGCTACTGAATCTTTGGATGCAACGTCTGTGTGAAAGAACGCCGATGTTCCGTGCTCGGCCGTGATCATTTCGCAGGTTTGCTCACCAGCGTCGGAGTTCACGTCCGCAACCGCGACCATCCCCCCTCTTCGAGCGAACAATAGCGCCGCTTCCCTACCGATCCCGTCTGCCCCGCCTGTAACGAGGGCGACCTTCCCTTCAAACCATTGTTCAAGCACATAAGCTCCTGATTTCGTTGACGCCCATGGCCGGAACCGTCGGCCGGCATCGTGCACTGGAAGGCGAATCCGAGGATCGGCATCACACCGAGCGGGAAAACACCGGCAATGTGAGTCCACCAACACACGTCAGGGCGATGGCGAAGGCATCACGACGCGTCAGCAGTAGTTGCTGGTCCGGGACGCTGATGGTGTAGGTGCTGCCGATTGCTCCCACGCCCGGGGTGCCGAAGAAGCTGACAGTCCGTCGGCAGCGACCAGCACTTCGACGCCCACACCACCCGTCGCACTGCATGTATCCAGACCCCGGGCAAGCACCAACTCAGACTTAGCACTCACGCACGTTTGGTTTCCGAGTTTCACGTCTTCTCCTGTGATCGACGCCACTCTGCCGAACTTAAGCCCACGCGGTGAAAGTGTCAATAGCGATCGCTAGGTGAACGCAGAAACTAGAGGTCAAAGGGGATCAATTTGAGTATCGCTCGCTAGGTTCCGCGTTTTGGGCGTGCGGTCGGAGTTGCGCTCCACGGCGACGGTGCGCCCGCAGCGGGTCCGCTGACGCGCCGGCGGCGCCACCCACCTCCTGCTGCCTATGCCCTACAGGTTCGTTGCGCCGATACCATCGAGTTCTTGGGAACACGGTGTCCTACAGGTTGAACGGAACATTCGGCCCCACCCTCTACCACCGCACCGACGTGGTCGACACTCCGCTACACGGGCATTCTTGCTGAGTTAACGAGGTCAATCTCGACGAAACCCGGCACGATATCGTCCCATTGCGCCCAGGTGCGAATCGGGATCTGCGACTTGAGCAACGTGCCGGGTTTGGTGTGCGAGCGGCCCCGCAGGACGTGCTTCTTGCGTTCGGGCACCAGCCGTCGGTTGATCGTGGCTGCAGACATGCCGACCAGCAGCGGTGCGGTGGCGTCGTCGATATCGAGTTCACCGAACGTACGCAGAACGGGCTCCAGATCGGACAGCGCCGGCGCCAGCCGCTTCCCGGCCGGCATGCCCAGCACCGCCAAGCAGAAGATCAACGCCGCAACAACGTTCGGCCCGTATACCGGTGGGCGCACTGTCCGGGGCTGTACCACCTTCGGGATCAAAGCTGCCCGCAACGCCTTGCGGGCATGGTCGCGATGCCAGCCGGTCGTGGCACACAGCTCGTCGAGGATCCTATCCTTTGCCCGGGTTGCCGGCGCGCTTGTAGCGGGTCGCGATCGCCGTGGTGACGGTTCCGCGTTCAGACATGGTCAGTCCCATCCTTCGGCCCCACCCTCGACCACCACACCGACGTGGTCGACTCGACGCTACGCGGGCATTCTCACGTGAGGCAAAGAATCGGTTTACGCGGGCATTTTTGATGAGTCAACGCGCCTACCCTCGACCACCACATCGACGTCGTCGACACGCCGCTACGCGGGCACTCTCACGTGAGGCAACGAAGCGGTCTACGCGGGCATTCTTGATGAGTCAACGCGGGTGGTTGACAAACAATTGTGATGCAGTCCAGACTGAGTCCGCCAATCGGCGCCGCCCCCTTCGTTTCCGCACTGCTCATCGCGTCGCAAAGTGTGCACCCAGGCGCCTCTTGCTATCCGGCCCATCCGCTATCTCAGACCTTCGCGCCGGACGTGTTAGTAGCAAGCGATCACGGCACGGTTCCGCGTGAACATCCGAAAGGGACTGCCATGTCCGAGACCGAGACCGAGACCGAGACCGAGACCGAACTCGATCAGCAATTGTCGCCACCCACTACACAACCCAAGCGGGTGTGGTTCTCCAGCTTCATCGGCGCCTCGATCGAGTTCTACGACTTCAGCATCTATGCCACCGCCTCTGCGGTGGTGTTTGCGCCGTTGTTCTTCAGCCCGGCCCAGGCCTCCATCGGTATGGTTCTGTCCTTCGCCACACTCGCCGCCGGCTTTGTCGCGCGGCCGCTCGGTGCGGCCATCTTCGGACATTTCGGGGACCGAATCGGACGGAAGACCACCCTGATTACCACGGTGCTGTTGATGGGTATCGCGACCGTCCTGATCGGAGTGCTACCCACCTACGACCAGGTAGGTGTTCTTGCACCGCTGCTGCTGGTTCTGCTGCGCATCGTGCAGGGCATCTCAGTGGGCGGTGAATGGGGCGGCGCGGTGGTGATGACGACTGAGCATTCCTCGACCAAGCGGCGATCGTTCATGGGGAGCGCCACGACAATGGGATCGTCCTTCGGCGGGCTCCTGGGATTCGGCGCATTCGCCGTCATGATTCCCTTATCCGGCGACGATTTCGCCACTTGGGGATGGCGCATTCCGTTCCTCGCGACCATCGCGCTCTTTGCGCTCGCGGTGTACATGCGCCTGCGCATCACCGAAAGTCCGGTGATGGTGGAAGCTAGCCAGAACCGCGATCGCCGCGCCGCCCTGCCGATCAAGGTCGTGTTCGGCAAGCACAGCAAGGCTGTCGCCCTTGCCGCCGGAGTATTCACCGGCCCGTTCATGGTTCAGTCATGCGTAGCAACATTCTTCATCTCATACGGTGTCAGCGAGCTCGGAATGAGCCGCCAGTTCCTGTTGAACGCGTCGGTGATCGGTGTCCTGACGGTCTTCATTGGCATCCCGATTGGTGGTGCCATCGCCGACAAGTACGGACGTCGCCGCGTCCTTGCAGTCGGGGTCACGCTTGCCACCGCGAACCTGTTCCTGCTGTTGCCGCTGTTCACCAGCGGTAGCCATACAGCCGTCATCGCGGCATTTGTCCTGGTGTATGCGTTCCACTCGTTGTGCATCTCCCCCATCGGGGCGCTCTACTCGGAGCTGTTCCCGACCGAGGTTCGATACACCGGCGTCTCGATGAGCTACCAGATCGCCTCGCTCGTCGCCGGCGGCCTCGGCCCCCTGGCCGCCTCGCTCTTGGTGGCCAACGGCCTCGGACTGGGCGCTGTGATCGCCATGCTGGTGGTCTTCTGCCTGCTGGCTGGATTGTGCATCCTGCGACTTCCCCGCACCGATGACGTCGATCTCCGCGACCCGGACCCCGTCGTGATCTGAACATGCCACTTGGTCGCGGTGACCCACTGTCACTGCGGCCGAGAACGGAATCGGTCTCATAGGAGGATCGATATCCGTCGGCTATTGATTGAGAATTCGTCCAGGAGAAAACGGTACGCGCGTTGGAATGTCGACCCGCTTGCGGTGTTGGCCAAGCCGGCCACTGCCATCAGGCAACGCCCTCGCGCGCGCCACGTCATGGGGTGGATTCCGCGTCCTGTGGATGACCACAAGTTTTCGCCGAAAACAGGTCGCCGATAGCACTTCAGGGGGGTGCCCCGCCAACCAACAGGGAGCGCAGAAGCCCAGGGAAGTTCCGCGGATATCGTGCGGCTGCGGCATCGATCCGGGCGCCCTGGTGGCGGTCGAGCCGTCCTGAGTCGAAACTTCCCGAGAAGGCGGCGAATTCTACGCTCGCCCGGTGAGGGTGTCAGGTTCAAATGGTGCTGCCACGCCTGCGACGCGCCGGGCGTGTTCTGACAGGCTTGAATTGGCTACACTTCAAGGTCGTTGCCGTGACAATGCAGACGAGGTCTGGAGCGGAGTCGAAGGTGTATTTGTTCGCTCGGATCCGACACGAATCTCGGATCGAGGGGTTGTCGGTTCGAGGCGTTGGTGGAGCGGCATCACGTGCATCGCCCTGTCCAAGCAGTACCTGCCGGGGACATTCGACAGCACGAAGATCGCCTGTGCGATGATCGACCACGCCTTCACCCCTGGCCTCCACAGCACCGGCAATGCGAGCCTCCAATATGACCCCGTTCGCCCTCCGTCGCACTCACTTCAGAATTTCGAGTGCACAGGGTTGATTGCGGTGCTTTGGGCACGGAAGTGCTTGCCCTGGAAGGGATCGATCCCGGGGTTTGCCCGCTCGGGCCAACTCCGTAGGTGGCGCAACACGAGATTGCGAATTGGCGTGCCAGTATCACCCCAGTCACCGCGACGCTCAGAGGCTTTGCTGCTCCTCGATAGCGGGCACTCGGCCGCCCATCTTTTCGGTGAGGCGATCGGCGGCAATCACTAGCTTTCTGGCGATAGCCTCGATCTCGCGGCCGCTGAGATCGTCGTCGAAACCACGCAGACCCAAAGCCAACACAACCTCGCCCTCTGCGCCGAAGACCGGCGAACTCAGCAGCCTCACGTTATAGATCCCATCCACTTCGAGCTCGGGATCGAACAGCTCGGACGGAAGGGCTGCGATCAGTTCCAGCTCCCGAGCCTCTTCGTCAGTCCCGCCTCCGCGGGCCACCTCCCCCAAAACGCGCTCGAGCTGGTCGTAGGCCGAATGCCCGAGCGACACGGACCAGCGCCGCCGGCGCACCCGGGCGAGCTGCTGCACTGCCGAGGAAGACCGAGCCTCATCCGCCGGCATCCACCCAGTCAAATCAGGGTCATCCTCGGCCTCCCATGCCACTAGTCCGGCACCCACCGGAAACGCCAGGGGCGCACGATATCCAAGCCGCGAGTACGAGTACGACCTCGACGGCGCGTCAGAAAGTGCGGCAACCACGTAGTGGCCCTGCACCGCAACAGAGGCGTGTGCTTCCAAATCCAGCGCCTTCGCCAAGGTTTCCAATGTCGACCGCGCCCGACCGGCAAGCCTCAAGGGCTTGGTAAGGGCATCCTGCGGTGCCGCCATCAGTGACTTCGTCGCAAATCCTCCGTACCCGCCACGAAAGAACACCAACGGCGAGCCACTGCGGGACGCGTCCAGACAGGTCACCGACCCAATGGCAATGAGGTGGTCCCCGGCCTCGAGAACGGCCTCGATCCCGCAGTCGATCCACGCCAGCGCGCCCTGAATCAGAGGAAGACCACTGGGGGCAGAATCCCACGCCAACCCCTCGAACTTGTCCCCTCCGGGAATCGCGAACCGGCGACAGATGTGGTCCTGGTTGGCGGACAGCACGCTCGCCACGAACCGCCCCGTCTCCAAGATGCGGGGGAAGGTGGTCGAGGTTCTTGCTGCCATGAAGGACACCAGTGGCGGGTTCAATGACACGGACGCCAGCGAGCCGACCGCCATACCCAACATGACATCGTCAGACCCACGAGAGGCGATGATGGCCACTCCTGTCGGCAATTGGCCTAGGACGTCGCGGAAGTGACGCTCGTCGATACCCCTAGTAGGGCTCTTTACAATCGAGTCAGGCACTTCGACGCTCCCGTCAATCCTCATTGTTCTCGCAGCCTTCCTAGCGATCGCTAACTCGTCAATTGCGGAGGCGCTCGATGCCGATTCTCCGACGCGAGTGCCCGACCGCGCTCGAGCGCGGCCTCACGACCACGCCGCTGGAACCGGCACACGGATACCGAGGGGCCAATCAGCAAATTCCGGTCGTCCTGCGGAGCTCCTGGCCACGACGAATCATCCTCCGCGGCAGGGCAACCAATTGCCCTCGCCAAAGCACTACCGGAAGTCGGGAAGAACCTTGTCGGCAAACAGCTCCAGCTGACGCTTCTGTTCGTCGACGCCTACGTTGCCCTGGGCGTAGAAGGTCCACGAGAACCAGTCGAGCTCGCCGTCGTTGCCGTGAATTCCGTGCAGGTCCTCCACCTGCCGACGCACGTCGTCGGGAGTCCCGGCGAGAAGATGGCCCGCGTCCAAGAGACGCTGCGCGGTGGCGTATTTGTCCTTGAGCTGCACGAACTGGCCCGGCGGGTCACTCTCCATCCGAAACGGCTCCATGAAGCCGAACTTTCCGAAGTAGTTCCAGAAGTCCCATCCAGCGGTGTTCGCAGCGTGTTCCATAGCTTCCTCGAAGGAGTTGCCGAGCGCGACGAGTCTAACTGCGCCGACCTTGTCGCCAAGGCCAGCCTCGTGACCAGCCTCCTGGAGGTACCGCTGGTAATTGCGGCAGAGCTCGGCAAACTTCTCAGGCTTGCTCTCGAGCATGACGGCGGTGAAACCTCGGCGAGCCGCCTCGATCATCGTCGCAGGGCTACCGGAGACCGGGATGAACATCTCCGGATGGGGCTTGGTAAGCGGCGCCGGAATAACGCCTACCTTCTGCACGACGCCATCTTCGTCGACCTCACCCTCAGCACCCCACGCACGAGTGATCTCATGGCCGGCCCAACCTCCAATTCCCTCGAGCGGGTATGGAATTTTAAAGTGCTTGCCTTCGTAGCGGAAGGCATCTTCGGTAAGGGCTTTCATCACGATGTCGAGGTGCTCGTTGAAGATCTCGCGGTTCGCTTCATCCGATTCACGATCGGTCACGCTTGATGCAGCCAACTCGGTCTGCATGAGGGTCTGCATCCATCGCTTCTGGTAGCCCCGCGCAAACCCGATCTTGACCCGTCCCGGGTAGAGGTTGTCGAAGATGGCGATGTCCTCGGCGACGTGGATCGGGTTACGCGCGGGGAGGACCATCGAGTGCGGCATAAATGCGATCTGCTTGGTCATCGCCGCCAGCTTGCTGTAGAGCAGCATCGAGTTCGGAGACATCACCAAGCCCTCGTTGTGCAAATGATGCTCAGGCACCGAGAAGCTGTCGTAGCCGAGTTCGTCAGCAAAAACGACCATCTCCTCCAACTCGCGCAGCATCTGCTGATACTTTTCGGTGTTGCGCGCGATGGGGCGCAACCGAGCGCGCTCCTCGTTGGTCGCGGGGACCTTCAGCGCGGTATGAATGTTGACCTTCATGATCGCTCTCCTAGTTCTGTTAGTTGAACTCCCCGACGCCGCGGATCGCGTCGCTGTTCACGACGGCTTGAATGCCGTCATTGATGTCGTCCAGTGAATAGGCTTGGAGCAAACGTGATTCCGCACCGAAACCTCTGGAATAGATGCCAGGTGCGAACCGCGAGGAACTACTCAGTAGTGCTCAGATTTCGCGGGCCTGTCGAGGTTAACTTACGCGTAGTAGGCAGGTAGCGGCGAGTGCTCGAGCCATTGGACTGGATCGTGGCTGAAAATGACCGTTGCGCCGGTCTTCCGCGCAATGTTGTGGAGCTTCTCCACCGATGCAGCGGCCTCGCGATTCGACACAGTCATCGGCGGCAGCGACTTCTTCTCCCAAACGTCTTTGTCCGAAACAGCATCGCCGGTGACGAGGAATGTCCGTCCCGACTGCGGAAGCGTGATCTCGAACGACTGATGCCCTGGCGTATGTCCGTAGGTCTTCCACACCCGGACCACCCCGTCGCCATACAGGTCGAAGCCATCCTCGTCATCTCCCAGAAATGTCCATGGAATGTCCGGAGAGTTGAAGTCCTCCTCGATGTAGGACGGGCGGTAGAACCAATCGGGGCTACGTGCATAGTCGTACTCTTCTCGCCTCGCGAGCACAGACGCGTTCGGGAAACTCCCGATGTCCGACATTGCCCCGGTGTGGTCGTGGTGAAGATGCGTCTGCAGGATCCACTTCACCGACTCGGGGGCAATTCCTAGGTCTCGCAACTGCAGGGCGCAAGCATCTTCTGCCTTCATCGTCGGCCACACCACGTCGACGATCGGGCCCCACCGCTTCCGAGGGTCACGTGCCACCTCGGGCGCGTTGCCACCATCGATGACGATGTTGCCCAAAGGGTGCGTCAGGACGTACCACTGAACGGGGATCGAGCACTCCTGCGGGCTCTTCGGGTAAATCATGAGCTCACCGCACCGGATGACGTACAAGCGGATATCCGGAAGGACCCGATCGGCGACGGGAGCTACTTCGGACAGTTCACTCTGGTCAACGCTCATCTTCACTGTCTCCGTGGCTGTGTCGTTGTTGAGGGTGATTGGTTCACGGTCGCGCCTCTCGATCGGAAGAGCAGACGGCGAACCCCGCTCCACTCGAG
>DATFCF010000161.1:0-16615 GCA_035253445.1 Mycobacterium sp. | reverse complement strand
CGGACCGCCTCGATACGAGCCTTGAGCTGATCCGTCGTCGCCGCAGCGATTGGCGGGCCGCCGCAGAGCCGGCGGAGTTCGTTGTGGATCCAGCCGTGCGGCTTGCCCGTCCGGTGATGCGCGATCGACACCAGTGTGTTGAGTTCGCGGCGCAGCTCCCGCAGCTGCCCATGTGTCGACGGCCGCGGTACCTCCCCGCTAGCTGTCCGCTTCGTCAGCTGCTCTTCTTGCCTGCGCCGCAACAGGTCTCGCATCTGTCCCGCATCGAGCAGGCCGGGGATGCCAAGGTAGTCGGCCTCCTCTTCGCTGCCTGCCGGCGTCGCGGTGCCGAACGAGGAGCCGTCGAAGATGACCTGATCCAGCTCGGCGTCGGCGCCCAGCGACTCGAAGCCGTTGTCCATTTCACTGGGCTCGGACTTACGGCGCTCGACGTATTCCTCGTCGCCCTCAGACTCCCTGTGCGGCTTGCCAAGCACGTGATTGCGCTGGGCTTCCATCTCGCTGGCCAGCATCAGCAGGTTGGGCACCGACGGCAGGAAGATGCTCGCCGTTTCGCCGGGGCGCCGGGACCGGACGAAGCGGCCGATGGCCTGGGCGAAGAACAGCGGCGTCGACGCGCTGGTGGCGTACACGCCGACGGCCAGCCGCGGAACGTCGACGCCCTCGGACACCATGCGCACCGCGACCAGCCAGCGGCTGGTGCTGGCCGAGTACTGGCTGATGCGGTCGGACGATCCGGGATCGTCCGAGAGCACGATCGTCGGCGCCTCACCGGTGAGCTTGGTGAGCAGCTCGGCGTACGCGCGGGCGGACGTTTGATCCGAGGCGATGATCATGCCGCCCGCGTCGGGGACGTGCTGGCGCTTCTGCCGTAGCCGGGTGTCGGCGGCCGCGATGACCGCCGGCATCCACTCGCCGGCCGGATTCAGCGCGGTCCGCCACGCGCGGGCGGTCTGCTCGGCGGTGAGCGGCTCGCCAAGACGGGCCGCGTGTTCCTCGCCGGCGCTGTCGCGCCACCGCGCCTCCCCGGAGTACGCCAGGAACACCACCGGGCGGACGACGCCGTCGCGCAGCGCGTCGGTGTAGCCGTAGACATGGTCGGCCTGCGAACGCAACACGCCTTCGCCGTCGGGCTCGTAGTTGACGAACGGGATCGGGCTGTCGTCGCTGCGAAACGGCGTGCCGGTCAGCGCGAGCCGTCGGGTCGCGTCACCGAAGGCCTCCCGGATGGCCTCGCCCCAGCTCTTCGCGTCGCCGCCGTGGTGGATCTCGTCGAAGATGACGAGCGTGCGGTGGTTCTCGGTACGCACCCGGTGTCGTGTCGGGTGGCTGGCCACCTGTGCGTAGGTGACGACGACGCCGTGGTACTCCGACGACGTCTGCGCCGACGAGTTGGAGAACTTCGGGTCGAGCGCGATCCCGACACGCGCGGCGGCCATCGCCCACTGGATCTTGAGATGTTCGGTCGGCACGACGACGGTGATCCGCTCGACGACGCCATCGGTCAGCAGCTCGCCGGCGACGCGCAGGGCAAACGCCGTCTTGCCTGAACCCGGCGTTGCGACGGTAAGGAAGTCCCGTGGTTTCGCGGCAAGATACCGTACCAATGCCCGACGCTGCCAGCCTCGCAAAGCCTGGGTGTCGGGCGCTGTATAAGCCCGCACCCAAAGACTCCTCACTGATCGAGGAGCAGCCTAGCGCAAGGGATTACGACGGCGCATCTCCCGGCGTGTCGGCTATTGGCGTGTCATTCGACGAAGAAGTTGTCGTTGGCGATGAACCATTCGCGGCGTTCCTCGTCGGTCATGTCGCCCAGCTGGGCCATGCCCTCGAAGTAGTGCTCGCGCGGCGCGCCGGGAGCAAACAGCATCAAGATCGACGTAGCCTCGTCGGCCTCGTTGCGGAAGCCGTGGATGCCCCCGGGTGGCACGTAGAGGAAATCGCCTGCGTGCCCGTCGAGCCAATCGCTGCCGTCGTACAGCTTGACCGTTCCCGATAACACGAAGAACGCCTCGGACATCGCACGGTGAAAATGCGGGCCTGGTCCGCCGCCCTTCGGGGCGATCTCCACCCGGTACAGGCCGTAGTCCCCGCCGGTCGCTTGCTGGTTGGCCAGATAGTGGTACTTCACGAGGCCGAACGAGTCGTAGTCCGGAGGGGCCCCACCATTTTCGGGCGCTCGCCGCAGCCAGGCGCTGACCTCCGGCTCGTCTTTGGTGTATCGCGGTGGGGGATAAGGCGGCACGACAAGTGACATCACCGCCAGCCTGCCACAGTCAGCCGACGGGAAACACCACTGAAGTGAGCTCTTCGGAGACCGCCCACAGCCTGCGCTGCGCGTCGGTGTCGTGCGACGCCTGGCTGGAGGCCACGACCTTCGGGTAGCCCCGTTGTTCGCCGAATCCGTCGGGTCCGAAGTATTGCCCGCCGAGCACGCCTTGATCGGTCGCCGCCCGCAATGTCGGCAGCGCACCCATATCTGCGTCCTGCATGAACCGTTCCAGCGGCCGCGTCACCGTCGCAATCAGCGGCGGCACGTTGCGGGTCAGTTCCGTCCTCGATCCGCCGGGGTGTGCGGCGACAGCGATGGTGTTGGTGCCTAGCAGCCGGCGCTGCAGTTCATAGGTGAACATCAGATTGGCGAGCTTGGACTGCCCGTATGCGCCGATCCTGCTATAGCTGCGTTCCCATTGGAGGTCGTCGAAGCGGATGCCTGTTCGGGCGAAGCGATGGCCCTGGCTGCTGACCGTCACAACGCGTGACCCCGGCGCTGCCAGCACCCGATCGAGCAGCAGGCCGGTCAGCGCAAAGTGGCCCAAATGGTTTGTGCCGAACTGCAATTCGAAGCCGTCCGTGGTCGTCGACTTGGGTGTGACCATCACCCCGGCGTTGTTGATCAGAAGGTCGATGGCGTCGTAGTTCGACTTCAGCTGTTCGGCGGCGGCGCGCACCGATTCCAGCGAGGTCAGGTCGAGCTCTTGCAGCGAAACGTTGGCGCCGGGATTGCGATGAGCGATGTGGTCGGCCGCCTCCTTGCCCTTCTCGAGGTTGCGCACGGCGAGCACGACGTGGGCGCCCTTTGCGGCGAGCGCAGCGGCGGTTTCGTAGCCCAGCCCGGTGTTGGCACCGGTGATGACGGCGGTGCGGCCGCTCTGGTCGGGAATGTGGGCGGCGGTCCACTTCGACATGGGAGTCTCCTACAATCGGTTTAAACGGGGCGGGCGCTCCGTTTGATCCGACTATACGGAACGCACGCCCCGCTTATCTGTTCCCGAGGTGATGTGAATGGCTCAGCCGGTCCGCCAGCTGCGCGCCGACGCGGCGCGTAATCGCGCGCGGGTGCTGGAGGTGGCCTACCAGACGTTCGCCGCCGACGGGCTGGCCGCGCCAATCGACGAGATCGCCCGGCGCGCCGGCGTCGGGGCGGGCACGGTGTACCGGCATTTCCCCACCAAGGACGATCTGTTCCGTGCGGTCATCGAGGACCGCCTCAGCCGGATCGTCGACGACGGGCGGGCTCTGTTGGCGTCCGCGGACCCGGGCCAGGCGCTGTTCACGTTCCTGAGGTCGATGGTGCTGGACTGCGGCGCGACGGACCAGGGCCTCGTCGATGCGCTTGCCGGGGTCGGTATCAACATCAAGGATGTGGTGCCCGACGCGGAGGAAGCGTTCCTGGCGCTGGTTGGCGAGCTACTGCGGGCCGCGCAGAAGGCAGGCACGGTGCGGCGTGACGTCGACGTGCCCGACGTGAAGGCGATCGTGGTCGGGGCCCAGGCGATGCAGGCCTATCGGCCCGACACGGCAGAGCGCTTGACGGAGGTCGTGCTGGATGGGTTGCGCGCTCGGTGAACGACCTTGCACTCGCCATGGTCGAGTGCTAGAAATGCACTTGGCACTCGCGATGGGCGAGTGCTAGGTCGGGACGGTGAGGCAGGGGCCGCACGCGCGGAGCACATCCCCAGCCGTCCGTCGCGGGCACTGCACCCGACCAACAAGTCGTGCATCCCCAATCCGGAGGAAACACTTCGCAATGGCCAAGACAATTGCGTATGACGAAGAGGCCCGTCGCGGCCTCGAGCGGGGACTTAACGCCCTCGCCGACGCGGTAAAGGTGACGCTGGGCCCCAAGGGTCGCAACGTCGTCCTCGAGAAGAAGTGGGGCGCCCCCACGATCACCAACGATGGCGTGTCCATCGCCAAGGAGATCGAGCTGGAGGACCCGTACGAGAAGATCGGCGCTGAGCTGGTCAAGGAAGTTGCCAAGAAGACCGACGACGTCGCTGGCGACGGCACCACCACCGCCACTGTGCTGGCTCAGGCGCTCGTTCGCGAGGGCCTGCGCAACGTGGCGGCCGGCGCCAACCCGCTCGGCCTCAAGCGTGGCATCGAGAAGGCCGTCGAGAAGATCACCGAGACGCTGCTGAAGTCGGCCAAGGAGGTCGAGACCAAGGAGCAGATCGCTGCCACCGCCGCGATCTCGGCCGGCGACGTCCAGATCGGTGAGCTGATCGCCGAGGCCATGGACAAGGTCGGCAACGAGGGTGTCATCACCGTCGAGGAGTCCAACACCTTCGGCCTGCAGCTCGAGCTGACCGAGGGCATGCGCTTCGACAAGGGCTACATCTCGGGTTACTTCGTCACCGACGCCGAGCGTCAGGAAGCGGTCCTCGAGGATCCGTACATCCTGCTCGTCTCGTCCAAGGTGTCGACGGTCAAGGATCTGCTTCCGTTGCTGGAGAAGGTCATCCAGTCCGGCAAGCCGCTGCTGATCATCGCCGAGGACGTCGAGGGCGAGGCCCTGTCGACCCTGGTGGTCAACAAGATCCGCGGCACCTTCAAGTCGGTTGCTGTCAAGGCTCCTGGCTTCGGTGACCGCCGCAAGGCCATGCTGCAGGACATCGCCATCCTCACCGGTGGCCAGGTCGTCAGCGAAGAGGTCGGCCTCTCGCTCGAGACCGCCGACGTCTCGCTGCTCGGCCAGGCCCGCAAGGTCGTCGTCACCAAGGACGAGACCACGGTCATCGAGGGTGCCGGAGATTCCGACGCCATCGCAGGCCGGGTGGCCCAGATCCGCGCCGAGATCGAGAACAGCGACTCCGACTACGACCGCGAGAAGCTGCAGGAGCGCCTGGCCAAGCTGGCCGGCGGTGTTGCGGTGATCAAGGCCGGGGCTGCCACCGAGGTGGAGCTCAAGGAGCGCAAGCACCGCATCGAGGACGCGGTCCGCAACGCCAAGGCCGCCGTCGAGGAGGGCATCGTCGCCGGTGGCGGCGTGGCCCTGCTGCAGTCGGCCCCGTCGCTGGACGAGCTGGAGCTCACCGGTGACGAGGCGACTGGTGCCAACATCGTCCGCGTGGCGCTGTCGGCTCCGCTGAAGCAGATCGCCTTCAACGGTGGCCTGGAGCCGGGTGTCGTCGCGGAGAAGGTGACCAACCTTCCTGCCGGCCACGGCCTCAACGCCGCGAGCGGTGAGTACGAGGACCTGCTCAAGGCTGGCGTGGCGGACCCGGTCAAGGTGACGCGTTCGGCGCTGCAGAACGCGGCGTCCATCGCGGCGCTGTTCCTGACCACCGAGGCCGTTGTCGCCGACAAGCCGGAGAAGCAGAGCGCTCCGGCCGGTGACCCGACCGGTGGCATGGGCGGCATGGACTTCTAAGTCTGTCCAACGGAAAGGCCCGGCTCCCCTGGAAACCCCAGTGGGCCGGGCTTTTTCGTGCTCGCGTCCGGCTGTGCGGTGTGCCGACACTGCAGTTTCCGACAGGACACGCCGGTGAGGCGTCGGAAAGCGCAGTGTCGCGGGGGTTGTCGGTGGCGGCTGGCACCCTCCGGACATGGGGGAGGAACTGAAATGGCCTTTTCGAGCCGCTGAAGCGCTGGCCGCAGGCCTGCTGAGTGAACGTGAGCTGCGACGGTTCTACACGTCGGTCTATCCAGGGGTGTACGCCCCGCCTGGCGTCGAACTGACAGCGGTCCAGCGCGGAAACGCGGCGTGGTTGTGGTCGCGCCGCAACGGTGTGCTCGCCGGCTTATCGGCTTCGGCGGTACATGGCGCGAAGTGGGTCGAACCGGGTCTGCCGGCCGAGCTCGTCCACTCCAACCAGCGCACACCCGAGCTGTTGACGGTGTACGCCGACCGCCTCGACCTCGGCGAGACGCGATCTATCGACGGCATGGCCGTCACTACGCCGGCGCGCACCGCCTTTGATATCGGCAGGCGGTTCGGGCTCGAACCTGGTGTGCTGCGGATCGACGCGCTGATGAATGCCACCCACCTCAAGGTCCCCGATATCGAAGCCCTGACCGCCAGCCATCCTGGTGTGCGGGGCCTCGTTCAGCTGCGCCAGACGCTCGACCTCGTCGACGGTGGCGCCGAGTCGCCGTACGAGTCACTTACCCGGCTGCTCTTGATCAGGGCCGGATTTCCCCGGCCTCAGACTCAGATCACCGTGATTGACAGGGACGGGAACGTATGGCGAATTGATATGGGTTGGCCCGAATACTTGGTTGGCGTCGACTTCGATGGCGCTCACCACTGGACCAATCCGAAGCAGCGGACCAAGGATGTCCTGCGATACGCGATCCTGCAGGAACTCGGCTGGATCGACGTTAGGTTGACGAGTGGCATTCTGCATCGAACGCCGCAGGTCTTTCTCGGCCGCGTCGGCGACGCGCTGATCGCACGGGGTTGCCCAAAGACATGGTGACTCTGCCGATTTCGACGCCGCCGCGGCGCGTCGCGTCGAAAATCGCAGTGTCGCGCTAGAGGGCCGGCGCGGGTTGGCGGCCGCGGACCAGCTTGCCCGGCCGCGCGGCGGTCGGCGCGCCGTTCTCGGCGATCACCTGCCCCGAGACGACGGTCGCGACATAACCATCGGCAGTCTGGTCCAGGCGCCGGCCGCCGGCGGGCAGGTCGTAGGCGATCACCGGCTTGTGCAGCCGCAGCCCCGCATGGTCGATGACGTTGAGGTCGGCCTTGTAGCCCACCGCGATCTGTCCGCGATCGGCCAGCCCCGCCACTCGCGCCGGTACCGACGTCAGCTCACGCACCGCGTCGGCGACGCTCAGCCGCCCCAATGCACGGTCTCGCGTCCAGTGGGCCAGCAGGAACGTGGGAAAGCTTGCGTCGCAAATCATTCCGTAATGCGCACCGCCGTCGCCGAGGCCGAGCACGACGTCGTCGCGACGCATCAGCCGGCCGACGGTGTCCAGCGAGTTGTTCTCATAGTTGCCAAGCGCGACGAGCAGCATCGCGTGGCCGTCGTCGTCGAGTAGCCGGTCGTAGGCCTCCTCCATCGGGCTGACGCCGCGAGCCCGGGCCTGTGCGGCGATGGACGTCGACCGGTCGGGCTCGTAGTCGGGTTGATCGGCCAGCGGGAAGATCCAGTCCCACGCCTGAACCATGAACATCAGCGGATGTCCGCCGGCCGCCGGCTGGTCCGACAGGATGCGTGCCCGCACTTCCGGCTTGTGCATCTCGGCCACGCGCTGCGCAAGCGGCAGCTCGGCGATGGCGCGATAGCTGGGATACATGATGAACGGATTGCCCGACAGCTCAAGGCCGATCACCATGCCGATCGGCCGCGGGAACATCTGCGCGGTGACGTCAGCACCAGCCGAATTGAACTTCTCGACGAGATTCATCGCCTGCGGCCAGACGGGATCGCCCATGTTGCCGGTGAGCAGCGAGAACGTCACCGGCAGCCCGAGATCCTGGCCGACCTCGAACACCTGCCGCAACACACTCTCGTAGCCACCCGCCGGGATATCGGGAACGAACTGGAGCAGCCCGCCGCCTGCGTCGGAGATACCGCTGGCGATAGCCGCGATCTCGGTCTGCGCGGCATCGTAAGTCGGTATCGGAGAACCACTTTCGGTCTTATGTAGTACGAACCGCGACGACGCGAAGCCCAGCGCCCCGACCTCGACCGCTTCCCGTGCCAACGCCCGCATCCGCGCCAGATCCTCGTCCGTTGCGGGTTCCCGGTCCGCGCCCCGCTGACCCATGACGTACACCCGCAGCGGCGAATGCGGCAGGTAAGCGGCCACGTCGATATCACGGCGCCGCGCGTCCAATGCGTCGAGGTATTCGGGGAACGTCTCCCAATCCCACGCCAACCCGTCGACCATCACCACGCCAGGGATGTCCTCGACGCCGGCCATCACGTCGACCAGGACGTCGTGGTCCTCGGCCCGGCACGGCGCGAAGCCGACGCCGCAGTTGCCCATGACCGCCGTCGTCACGCCGTGCGCCGACGACGGTGTCATCCGATCCGACCAGATCGCCTGACCGTCGTAGTGGGTGTGCAGGTCGACGAATCCCGGGGTGACGAGCAGACCGGTGGCGTCGATCTCCCGCCCGCCGGGGCCGTCGACGACGCCGACCGCCGTGATCACCCCGCCGGAAACCGCGACGTCACCGAGGATGGGGTCGCCGCCGAGGCCGTCGACGACGGTGCCGTTGCGGATGATCAGGTCGTGCGTCATCAACTGAATGTACGACTTTGTTTCTGCTCTTCGCGCAAGCGTTCATCGCTGTCGGAGCCACATGCCAGGATGAGGCCGTGATTGATCACTTCGGAATCAACTGCGCTGACTGGGACAAGTCAAAAGCCTTTTACGACAAGGTCCTCGGAGTACTCGGCTATACGCGGCAGATGGACTACCAGGTCGCCATCGGCTACGGCAAGGACGGCAAGCCAGACTTCTGGATCGCCGATATGAGCGCCGGTGACGCGACGGGGTCCAACCGCGAGGTGCACTTCGCGTTCCACGCAGCCGATACGGACGCCGTGCAGGCGTTCTACGACGCCGCGCTGGAGGTGGGGGCCGAATCGCTGCACGCCCCCCGGCTATGGCCGGAGTATCACCCCGGCTACTTCGGGGCCTTCGTCCGCGACCCCGACGGCAACAATGTCGAAGCCGTCTTCCACGGGGCACCGCCGCAGGGCTGACGCCGAGACGAGGCAGGCCGGCGTCCACGGCACCGGCGTCGCGCAGCACTCCCAGGTGTTTGGACATCGGGGGTTGCGAAATGCCAAGCCGCGCAACGAGAGTGCCGACGCCTGCGGCTCCGTCGCGCAGCGTGTCGAGGATGCGCCGACGGGTCGGATCGGCGATCACCGCGAATGCGTCCACCAACTTCACATCACCACTGACTGTCAAGTTATGTCAGTCCTTCGGGGTAGCGTCGGTCCCATGGCTGACTCTGATGTGGCAGCGGTGCGCGAACTGCTGCGCGACTCGTTCACCAGGCTCATCGAGCATGTCGAGGAGCTGACCGACGGACTGACCGACGAAATCGCGATTTTCCGCCCGACCGCCGCCGCCAACAGCATCGCCTGGCTGATCTGGCACAGCGCCCGCCAGCACGACGCGCAACTGTGCGACATCGCCGGCGTCGAGGAGGTCTGGACCCGCGACGGCTGGGTCGACCGCTTCGGTCTCGACCTTCCGCGCGACGACACGGGCTACGGCCACGGCCCTGACGATGTGGGCAAGGTACGCGCATCGGCCGACCTGCTCGCCGGTTACTACCACGCCGTGCACAAGGTGACGCTGGAGTACATCGCGTCGGTGACCGTCGACGAGTTGACCCGCATCGTCGACACGCGCTGGAACCCGCCGGTGACCGCGAGCGTGCGGCTGGTCAGCATCGTCGACGACAGCGCCCAGCACCTCGGCCAGGCTGCCTATGTCCGGGGCATCGCCTGACCCGGCAGCTTGGCCTGACCCGGCTGATTCAGCTGTGGCCGCCGATCGCGGTCGTGGCCACGCTGTTGCTGGGATGGGCGGTAGGCAAGCGCTCGACCAGCCTCGACGACTGGTTCCTGCAACATCGGCATGGTCCCGCGCAGTGGCTTCTCTTCTTCGCCGACGCGCGGGTGCTTGCGCTCGTGCTGGCGGCCTGCGTGACGGTCGCGCTCTATCGACGACGGTGGCGACTCGCCGTCGTCGCCCTGGTGGCTCCGCCCGTCGCTGTCGTGCTCGAACGGCTGCTCAAGCACCTGTTCGACCGCCAGAAGGGCGGAGCGCTCGCATATCCGAGCGGCCATGCGACGTTGACGGTCATCGTCGTCGGGATGGTCGTGTTGGTGGCAGGCGCCGCGATGTGGGCGGTGCTGGTCGCGGTCACCGCCGTACCGCTCGGCATGGTCGGGCTTGCCGTTACGTATCACTACTTCACCGACACGGTCGGCGGTCTGCTGCTCGGCACCGCGATCGTGTGCCTGGGCGTCCAGATCGCCGGACTTGACAGGTGTCAACCCCGCGTGCGATCTACGTCACAGCGAGAGCTAGCATGACCCCATGACCGCGACGACGCCCGAAGTTGATCTGACGGACACCAGCACCATCCGCAACCCTGCGACCGGTGCGGTTGCGGGAACTGTGCGTTGGACCGACCCCGCCGACGTGCCCCGGATCGCAGCCGGGCTGGCCGATGCGCAGAAGCAGTGGGAGGCCCGCGGCGCCAAGGGCCGCGCGAAGGTACTGGCCCGCTACGCGGTGTGGATGGGCGAGCACCGCGAGGAGATCGAGTCGCTGCTGATCAAGGAGACCGGCAAGTCGGCAGTCGATGCCGCACAAGAGGTGCCGCTGCTGATCATGATCGCGTCGTACTACATCAAGACGATGGAGAAGGCGCTCGCACCGGAAACCCGTCCGGCGTCGCTGCCGTTCCTGTCCATCAAGAAGGTCGAGGTGCACTACCGGCCGCGTCCGGTGGTCGGCATCATCGCGCCGTGGAACTACCCGGTCGCCAACGCGCTGATGGACGCCATCGCCGCGCTGGCCGCCGGATGTGCGGTGCTGCTGAAGCCCTCGGAGCGCACGCCGCTGACCGCCGAGCTACTGCTGCGGGGTTGGCTGGATTCCGGTGCGCCCGAGGTGCTGGCGCTGGCGCAGGGCGCGCGCGAGGTATCCGAGGCCGTCGTCGACAACTCCGACTTCATCCAGTTCACCGGATCCTGCGCTACCGGCGCCAAGGTGATGGAGCGGGCCGCTCGCCGGCTCACCCCGGTCAGCCTGGAACTGGGCGGCAAGGACCCGATGATCGTGCTGGACGACGCCGACGTCGACCTCGCGGCGCATGCCGCGGTGTGGGGCGCGTTCTTCAATGCCGGCCAGACGTGCGTGTCGGTGGAACGGGTTTACGTGCTCGAACCGGTCTACGACCAGTTCGTGGCGGCCGTGGTGCGTGACGTCGAGAAGCTGAAGATGGGCGCAGGTGAGGGATATGACTTCGGCTCGCTGATCGACGAGAGCCAGGTTGCGGTGACCGAGCGCCATGTCAACGACGCGGTGGCCGCCGGCGCGAAGGCGCTCACCGGCGGAAAGCGCGCGGCGCGCGCGGGCAGCTTCTACCCGCCCACCGTGCTGGTCGACGTGGACCACTCGATGACATGTATGACGGAGGAGACGTTCGGCCCGACATTGCCGATCATGAAGGTGTCGACGGTCGACGAAGCCATCCGGCTGGCGAACGACAGCCCGTACGGGCTGAGTGCCGCGGTGTTCTCCAAGAATATCGAGCGCGCTAAAGAGGTTGCGGTGCAACTGGATTGCGGTGCGGTCAACGTCAACGACGTGATCTCGAACCTGATGTGCACGACGGCGCCGATGGGCGGCTGGAAGACCTCTGGCCTTGGCGCGCGGTTCGGCGGAGCCGAAGGATTGCGCAAGTACTGCCGCCAGGAGGCGGTGGTGGCGCCGCGCACCAACGTCGGCGCGGGCGGCAATTACTACCACAACTCGCCGAGGGCGCTGAAGCGGATGAACAAGCTGATGACCAAGCTGGCGCTGATGACGCCTCGTCGCGCGGCGAAGTAAGCACCGCCCGTTCACTTTCGCGTCACCTACGCGTACGCCTGCGCCGATACTTTCTGCCGGTGACGATGCTTGACGGAGCCGAGGGCTACACAGTTCGCGACGATGACGACGACGACCCGGTGCTGGTTCGTCAACCAGAAGGTACCGAAGTCGACACGTGGCGGGAGAACTACCCGTACGACGAGCGCATGAAGCGCAATGACTACGAAGAGCAGAAGCGGCTGCTGCAGATCGAACTTCTGAAACTGCAGAAGTGGAGCCAGGCCAACGGCCACCGTCATGTCATCGTCTTCGAAGGCCGTGACGCGGCAGGCAAGGGCGGGACGATCAAGCGGTTCATGGAGCACCTCAACCCGCGTGGTGCCCGCGTCGTCGCGCTGGAGAAGCCGACCGAGCGTGAACGCACTCAGTGGTACTTCCAGCGCTACGCCAACCATCTGCCCGCCTCCGGAGAGGTCGTGCTGTTCGACCGGTCCTGGTACAACCGCGCCGGCGTGGAGCGGGTCATGGGCTTTTGCACTCCCAAGCAGCACGCCGAATTCATTCGTCAGGTCCCGCTGTTCGAGCAGATGCTGGTCAACGACGGCATCAGCCTGACCAAGCTGTGGTTCTCGGTGACCTCCTCCGAACAACGCACGAGATTCACCATCCGCCAGGTCGATCCGGTCCGGCAATGGAAACTGTCGCCGACCGACCTTGCCTCACTCGACAAATGGGACGACTACACCGCGGCCAAGGAAGACATGTTCGCGTGGACGGACACCGAGGTCGCGCCCTGGATGGTGGTCAAGAGCAACGACAAAAAGCGCGCCCGTGTCAATGCCATGCGGTACGTGCTGAGTAAGTTCGACTACGACAACAAGGATCATGAGGTGGTCGGCAGACCGGACCCCTTCATCGTGGGACGCGCACTGGCCGACTGAAGCGTCCCCGCGGCAAGAGGAGGACGCGAGTGCGGTTCGTGGCGACCGTGTTCTTGTGGCTCGTCACGACCGTCGCGTTGGCGGTAGCGGTGCCCACGATGTGGGCGCAGCGCACTGTGGTCAGTGAGGACGGCTATGCCGCGCTTGCCGCCTCCGCGGCGAAGGAGCCGCAGCTGCAGAACGCGATGGCTTCCGAGCTGACCACCCAGATCATGGCTCTCGGAGCCGACAACGGCTACCACCTCAACCGCGATCTGGTTCGAGGCGTGACCGCCGCCTACACCGGCAACGCGGGCTTCCCCGGCCAATTCGCTCAGGCCAACCGCATTGCGCATCGCTGGATGTTCACCAATTCGATTCAGCGCGAAGAGGGCTCCGACGAGCGGTGGCTGATCGACATTGCGCCGATGCTCAACGATTCGTCGCTCAAGGAGACCCTCGGCAATCTCGATCTCGAGGTGCCGCAGACGCTGACGGTTCCGATCACCGTTCCCGAGACGACGGGACTTCAACCCGGGCAGCTGCGGGCCCTTGCCACATGGGGTCCATGGGCCAGCGTCGGTGCGACGATTCTGACGGGCGTCTTTGCGTTGCTCACGTTGGCTTCGGCTCGCGCGCGCGGCAAAGGACTTGCTGCGCTGGGTGTTTCGGCGTTGCTGGTGGGCGCGGCCGGCTGGGCGGGGCTGGAGGTCGCGCGCCGTTACATCAACGACGCGCTGAACCGCACAGCGGGCGACATTCGACAGATCGCCGACGTGATGGTCGGCCACGCCGAGGACAGCCTGCATCAATGGCTGAACCTGACGCTGGCTGCAGGCGGTGTTCTCGTGGTGTTCGGTGTGATCGCTGCGATGCTGGGTGGGCTGCGGCGCAGGGACTAGGCGCGCCGACTCAGATCGGCCACTGTTCCCGTCGGTACGCGGCATCGAAGAACATCCACTCGTAGCGGGCGGTGATGACGAAGTGGGCACGAGCGGCGGCCTCCGCCTCCGCGGTCAGCGTCGGCCCGGTGCGGTCGGTTAGTTCCAGAACCTCGGCGACGGTGGCCGCGAACTCGTCTCCGCCGTAACTGTCGATCCAGCGCTGGTAGCGACGATCCGATGAGCCCCCCGCGAGCAGCGCGGCACCGACCTCGGCGTATATCCAGTAGCACGGCAGGATGGCGGCCAGTCCGTCGGCGAAGCTGCCGCCATAGACGGTGGCCAGAAGATAACTGGTGTATGCCCGGGTGGTGGGAGTCGCCTGCGCCGCGCCCAGAGCGGTGGGATCGAGGCCGAGTTCGGGCAACAGCGTTGAGTGCAAAGCGAGTTCAACGTCGAACACTTCGGCGGCGTGCCGGGCGAACATCGCCGTGTCGGCCAAGGTGGGAGCCTTGGCCCCGACGATGGCCAATGCGCGGGCATAGTCCCGCAGGTAGTGCACGTCCTGAGCGACGTACTGCGCGAATGCGCCTTCGTCGAGGCTGCCGTCGCGCAGACCGGTCAGAAATGGGTGGGCAAGGATCGCGGCGAATGTGGGCTCGATGTCGGTCCACAATCGTGTCGACCATGCGCTGGGGTCCGTTGCGCCGATCGTTGGTTGAATGGTCACGGCTCGATGATGTGCGACGGGTCGGGTCGCCGGTCGGGCGGGGCCTGGCTGTAGTCGCCCCACGGGCCGTCGCGGCGCTCGACGGCGGCCCGCACTCCCTGATTGGCCGCGGTGTCGATGAACTCGAGCGCGTCGGGGGTGTTGCGCATCAATCCGTCGAGGATCCCGCCGAGCGTCTGGGTGGAGGCCAGCCCCATGTTCTCGTAGGCCTGGTTGACGATGAGCTTCTGCGCCTGCAGCTGTGAGAGGGGTATGGCCGCAAGCTTCGCGGCGACCTCTCGGACCCGGGCTTCGAGTTTGTCGAAGGGCACCGACTCGTTGATGAGTTCTATTGCGGCGGCTTGGATTCCGGTCAGCGGCTCACCGGTGAGCGAGTGCCATTTCGCCTTCGCCAGCGACAGCCGGTAGAGCCACATGCCGGTGAGGTAGGCGCCCCACATGCGGGCGTACGGCGTACCGATGACGGCGTCGTCGCTGGCGATCACGATGTCGGCGCACAAGGCGTAGTCGCTGGCGCCGCCGACGCACCAGCCGTGCACCTGGGCGATGACGGGTTTGGATGCGCGCCAGATGGCCATGAACTTCTGCGTCGGGCCGGTTTCGCGGGCACTGACCATGGCGAAGTCCTTGCCCGGGTCCCAGCGCCCGTCGGTGTTCATCGCGTCGCCCCAGTGCTTGAAGCCGTCGCCGAAGTCGTAGCCGCCGGAGAAGGCGCGCCCGGCGCCTCGCAGCACGATGACTTTGATGTTCGGGTCGCGTTCGGCCAGCCCGATGGCTCTTTCGATCTCGTCGGGCATCGGCGGAACGATGGTGTTGAGATGCTCGGGCCGGTTCAGGGTGACGGTCGCGACCGGGCCGTCCGTCCTGTAGAGCAGGGTCTCGAACTGCGGTGGCTGACTGGTGGGGGAGGTCGGCATAGCTGAAGTCGAGTCACTTCGACTTCGGAAGTCAAGCGTGGTCGATCAGGACCCGTTGTTGTCCGGCTGGGCTTGCAGACCTTCGCAGACCGGTTCGTAGTCGATACTGGCGGCGACCCAATCGGCCCACTGCTCTGGGTTCATGGTGTGCGTGAGCTTGTCGCACAGCTGGGCCGACCACACCGCCGGTCCTGGCCAGGTCCGGACGGTGCCGTCATTCAGGCCGGCGACGATGATGCGACCGTCGGGGCTGACCGCCACGCTGGTGACCCCCCTGAACACGGTCAGCGGTGGGCCGACCGGCCGCTGAGTGTTCACGTCCCACACGCGCACAGTGGTGTCCTGCGCGCCGGACACGATGTAGCGCCCGTCAGGACTGAATGCGACGCTGGTTACGTCCTTCTGGTGTCCGGTGATGGGCTCCCCGATCAGTGCGCCGGTCTGCGCATTCCAGACGCGAACACTGTCGTCGCCCGCGGCGCCGGTCACGATGTGGCTTCCCTGCGGACTGAACGCGACGCTGGTCACCTTGCGGTCGTGGAAGTTCGCATCCTCGTCGCCGTTCATCGACACTGTGGTGATCGGCGTGCCGCTGGCCGCATCTCGGACCGACACCGCGCCGCCACTTTCGGCGATGACAAGGCGGCGCCCGTCAGAGCTGAAAGCCAGGGCTGAGACGGCTTTTTCGCCGAGCGGGATGGGATCACCCTCCGGTGTGCCTGCGGCGGAATTCCATTGTCTCAGCGCACCGTCGTCGCCGCCGCGGGCAGCGATCCGTTCTCCGTGAAACGCAAGCGCGGCAATTTCACCGGGCGCAACGGCGATGGCCGGGCTCGTCGGCCTTCCGTCGACAGCGGACCATAACCGAACGGTGCCGTCGGTCGTGGCGCTGGCCAAAACCGTCCCATCACTACGGAATACGGGGGCCGAACGTCCTCCTGATTCCACTGAGAAGGACCGTTCGGTCGGCCTGCCGGAGCGATCCCAAACCTGGACAGTGCCATTCTCGGTTGCCGATACGATCTGCTCTCCGGGGAACGCCAGGCTAACCACCTTCAGGTCGGGGCTTGTGCCGGACCGGATCGCAGGATGCAGCTCCGGGGTGTTCCATATCCGCACGGTGCGGTCGTCGCTGACCGAGACCAGCCCCTCCCCGGCAAAGGTCACGCCTTTGACATCTCCGCCGTGCCCGAGCAGCCGTGCACCAACAATGTTGTCGCCCTGAACATCCCACACCCGCACGGCGTCATCGGTACCGCCCGTGACAATGCGTTCGCCGCTGGGGCTGAACGCCACCGTCCAGACACCGTCACTGTGGGGGATGCGGGTAGGCGCGCGCGTGGCGTCTGCGGTGTACCA
>DATFCF010000160.1:0-2885 GCA_035253445.1 Mycobacterium sp. | reverse complement strand
ATGGCAAGACGATCGTCGCCGGGTTCAGTCAGGGCGCGATCGCCGTTGCCTACGAAAAGCAACGGCTGATGGCGCTACCGCCCGAGCAGCGGCCCGCTGCCGGTGAGCTGACGTTCGTTACCGTGGGTGATCCGACCGGCCCCCAGGGCATCATTCGGTGGCTGCCGGGGCGCGTACCTGTCATCGGCGTGCAGCCCGTCGACGTGCCCGAAACGCCGTACGACACCGTGATCGTGAACCGCGAATATGACGGCTGGGCCGATTTCCCCGACCGACCTTGGAACGTGATCAGCACCGTTAACGCGGTCATGGGCATTGTGTACGTGCACGGGCGTTACCCCGAGCTAGGGCCGATCGACCTGGACGCTGTGCCCGCCAATAATGTGACCGAGACGACGAACAGTCTGGGCGGCAAGACAACGACCTACCTGGTGCCGACCAACAAGCTGCCGATCGTGCAGCCGTTGCGTGACCTGCACGTGCCCGAGCCGATCGTGCAGGCGATCGAGGCGCCGCTCAAGCAAGTAGTTGACGCCGGTTACGCGCGCAACGACGCCAACGCCGACACGACGTCACGCCCGGCGGTGCGCCCGTCGGTCAAGGCTGAGCCGACAACCAAAGCCGACCCCGCCGCGAGCGCCAAGGCTAATAGCCCCGCTGCCGGTCAACCGCTCGACACTGAGCCCACAAACGCCACGCCCACAAACGCCACGCCCACAAACGACGACAAGGGCGACACCCATGAGAGCACCAGCGACGCCGCCTGACCTGCGCAAGGCGGAGCAGGAAGAATTCGTCCGGTAATGGGTCGAGGGCGAAAGCGGAAAGTCCTCGAACCGCACGACGATTCATCGCGCAGATCCGCCAGGACTACGGCAGGCGACCCTCGCTGATGAAGGCGTTGGACGCGAAGGGGCTCTGAGCGGCGCGCGAAGAAGCGCAACGGCGCAGGTTCTGCCGACTGGACACTCAGGGACGCTACAGCGAGGACAGCATTCCGTTCGAGGTCGCGCTAGACGCTCCCGATCTGCTACGCGCATTCATCCCATATGCCCACGCGCAGAGCGGGATTCGAGACGGACCTGACCTCACGAACGCTCGCTGTGGTCGACGCGCTGAGGTCGAGCTACCAGCGGGAGGTTCTGAGGCAAGCCAAGTACTGGGATCTCGGCGATGCGGTCTAGCGACAAACACGCTGCGGCGTGCGGCTGCTGAATATTGCGCACACGGTTGTTGTTTCGGCCGCAACCACAGCCGTACACGCAATCCCGCCGCGCTGGAGATACGCGCCGGATACACCTCTCGCTCCCGAAGCTTGTCGGCGTGCCCACCACCCGTGCGATGATGGCTCGCGCATCCCCAAAAGCGAAGGAGCTTCAGATGGGGTTTGAGCGAATCGACGACCTGCTGAACGGCGTGACCGCCGATGGCTCGCTACATGGCATCGCCGCCACGGTGGTCGGCCGCGACGGCGTCCTCTACGAGGGTGCAGCGGGAGACGCGGGGCCCGACACGATGTTCCGCAACGCGTCGATGACCAAGGCAGTCGCGACCACGGCGGCATTACAGCTCGTCGAGCAGGGGCGCGTCGACCTCGACGCGACAGTGGCGTCGATCGTGCCCGAGTTCGGCGAGCTCCAGGTGCTCGATGGCTTCGAGGGCGGTGAGCCGGTCCTGCGTGCGCCCAGGAAGCAGGCGACCGTCCGCCAGCTGATGAACCACACGGCCGGCTGCGGCTACCACTTCGTCAACGAGAAGCTCTTGAAGTACTGCACCGACTACGAGTTCCCCGACGTGCTTCAGGGGATCAAGCAGAGCATCAGCGCGCCGCTGGTCAACGATCCCGGCACGGTCTGGGAGTACGGCGTCAACACCGACTGGGTCGGCATGGTCGTCGAGGCCGTAGTCGGCCAGACACTGGCCGACTACGTCGCCGAGCACGTCTACGGCCCGCTCGGCATGACGAACTCGACGTTCGCCCCGAGCGACGAGCAGCGCGGGCGGTTGCTTCCGATCCGCTTCAGGGCGCCGGACGGCGGCCTGGTGGCGACCGAGCTCGACCTGCCGGCCGAGCCGGAGTGGGACGCAGGCGGCCACGGGTCCTACGGGACGATCGCCGACTACGGGCGTTTCGTGCGCGCCTGGGTCAACGGCGGCGAGCTCGACGGCGCGCGCATCCTCGAAGAGGAGACGGTGGAGCTCGCGTTGCGGGACCACCTCGACGGGGTGCCGCTGCCGAAGAAGCTGGAGCCAACTATTCCCGAGCTGTCTAACCCGGTCGAGCTGCTCGACGTGCCGCAGGGGTGGGGCCTCGGGTTCCACCTGTACCTGGTGGACCTGCCCGGCATGCGCAGCGCCGGCTCAGGCGACTGGTCGGGGCTGTTCAACAGCTTCTTCTGGATCGATCGCAAGGCGGGGGTCGGCGCTGTGATCGCGACGCAGCTGCTGCCGTTCTTCGACGACAAGATGGTCGAGACGATCCTCGGCTTCGAGGCCGCGGTCTACGCGGAGCTCGGCGCGACGGTCTCTTGAGCACTGGCGCCGTCGCCGACTCCAACGACAGGAACCGCACCGCGCCCGCTCTTACCCCTCCGCCGCCACCAGCGACCCCAGCTTCACGTCCGGGTTGTCCCGTTGGAAGCCCTCCAGTCGCCACCGGTTGGAGAACAGCACGAGCATGACGCCGTCGGTGCGGGTCAGGACTTCGGCTGACACCTGCTTGTTCATGAACTCGGCGTCCTCGGGGTCCACGGTCCGCGCGACCTGGTAGGGCAGTGACTCCAGTGAGATCGGGGCGCTGAGTTCGGTGGCCATTCGGTGCACAGCCACCTCGAACTGCATGGGGCCGACCGCGGCGAGTACCGGCGCTTGGTCGCCGCGACGGT
>DATFCF010000159.1:0-2927 GCA_035253445.1 Mycobacterium sp. | reverse complement strand
GTGTCGGTCATGTAAATACCGTCCGCGCCGAACGCTGTTCCGGACTGGGTCAGATAATTGTTGCGAAGAATGACGTCGGTGTGAGGGGCAAAGAGCGGGTCATTAGCTGTCCGGCGGGTACCCCAGCCGGTCGACGTCGTTCCGGACGTGGATCCGGTGTACTGCTTGATGGTAATGCCGGCAAACGATGTGTTCCTGATTTTCGAGTTCTGCACTGTGATCCCAGAGAACGTCGTCGGATCACCCGGGCTGGTTGGGTTGGCGACCCCAGTCCCAAACACGATGCCGCCGGTATTCTTCGACCGATCCCAGCCCGTCCCCCAGTTGACCCCGGGGCTGTTGTCCGAGGAACTGCCACCGATCCAGTTGAGCTCACCGGTAACGTCGTGAACATCAACACTGTCGATCAGAATATCGTCGAGAATCTGACCGTTGTCCCCGTGGACTCCGATACCGCGGAAATCACCCAGGTTGGCTCCTGGTGTGACACCGGCCGGGATCATATTGGACACGTCGAGGTCGCGGATCTCCCAGTACTCCTGGTTGTTCAGTCGCACCGCGTCGCCGACCGTTCCGTTGCCCTGGATGCTCGGTTTTGCGCCGGAACCGTAGGCGTCGATCACGATGGGATGCCCGGCAGTGCCGGAGCCCTTGGGCCACAGCTGACCGGTCCAGGTATCGCCGGAGCGCAGCAGCACGCGGTCGCCGGGCTTGAAGGTGGTTGCATTGACCTTGTCGAGGGTGCGCCAGGCCCCGGTCTCGCTGGTGCCGGCGTTCGCGTCATCTCCGGCCGCGCTGACGTAATACGTTGCTCCCTCGACCTGAGCCGACCGAGTGATCGAGACGTTGTCGACCTGGGCGGTGCCCCGCTCACCGCCGTTGGCGTACCACTCGATCCGGCTGATGCCGGTCATGGGGGCACGGAAGGTGCCGTCGTCGACCAGCTTCGCGCCATTGACGTCCAGATCGAATCGCTGTGCGTTGGTGTCGATGGTGAGTGTCAGGTCGTACCAGGTTCCGGCCGCGTACGTTGCCAGAGTGTCCAGGGTGGTTCCGCGGTACGCACGGATGGTGCCTTGGGTCAGTGCGACGCTGACGGCCGGATTGCCCGCCTCGTTATAGACGTATGGGAGCCCAAAAAACCCAGACGGGGTCCCCTCGGGACGCATGACACGTGCCTTGATCGTGATAACTCCGCTCAAGGGGGTGCCGAATCGCCGGCCCAGAACCGTACCTGTCGAATCTGTCGCTGTCCGGGTCAGTTGGATGCTCTTGTCCGATGTCGACGGAGTCTCCGTTGCCGAGACCGTGTTCGGAGACGTGGCCTTGACGTTCCACCCGTCCGTACTGTGCCAGAACGTACCCGTTGGAATTCCGTTGAAGTCGCTTGAGTACACCGCGTCTGGGGCCGGATCGGCCGCCGCCGGCAGGCTGGGCAATACCGTCAGTCCCGTCGCAACCAGCGACGCGATCGAAAGCGTTGCCCAGACTGACCCACGCCGACGTCGTGGCGACACAGCCTGAACGGTTGTCAGCGCCATTGCTTCCTCGTCCTTCGTGGGGCCCGAGCCGGGCCAAGACTCTTGAGAGGTTGGGTGGTGCAGCAGCCGTCCCAACCGGCAGCCGTGCCACAGACATCCGGGTAGTCACGAGCCACCCAACCCCTGACAACAGTGGTCTCCAGCAGGTGTGGCGGCACAGCGGGAACACGATCCAAGATCGTGAACGATCACAATCCTTGACCCGAAGGACGGTAGTGATCGATCACCTACTTGTCAATAGGGTGTGCTTTGAGTGGGAGCCGCAGTGGATCGCCGCCGGAGTTCCCGGCGCCACGTCCGTCAACCACTCCGTGGTATGGATCGCAGCCGGCCCGCGACCAACGGCTACCTGCCAGAGTCCGATCCCGACCGGATCGCCGGCGGCTGGGAAGGCGCAGCGGCCCCGCTATCGCCATGCAAATGGTCATCACAGCCGAGGCCGGCGACCGCCGCGCCCACGGCATCTCAAACGGACACTCGCCGACCACTAATGTCTGTGCCGCTTCCCTATTTGGGTCGAGCCAGCATCGGAAATGTAGGCGGTGCGACCGAGTCACGCCAGATGATGCGGTGCAGCGGTTTGTCGTCCAGCTCTGGTTCTTCCTCCCGCAGAACAGCCGTCAGACGAGCCATCGCGTTGTAACCGACCCGCTCCAGGTCCAGATCGACGGTGCTCAGCGGCGGCGAAAAGAACTTGCTCATCGGAGTGTTGTCCCATCCAGTGACGCTCACATCGTGCGGTACCGACCACCCTCGCTCGATGGCACCTCGAATTGCTCCGGCTGCGACAACGTCATTGGCTGCGATCAGCGCGAAAGGGGGGCTGTCATCGGGCAGGGAGCGAACCGCGGCAATGCCCGACTCCCCGGACCAATCACCGTCGTACACCCCCAGCGACTGGAGGCCAAGTCGCTCGACCGTATCCAGGAAGATCTGCTTACGACCACGGGCAGAAGCGAACTGCAGGGAACCTGCGACGTGGTAGAAGTGACGATGGCCCAGGCGCGCCAAGTGATCGATCAGTTCGGCCACCGGCGAAGCATCGGCCAGTTCCCCTATGCCCCGCATCCCTTCGTCGAAGTCCGCGGAAACCACGACAGCCGCCCCCTCTGGTAGTCTGCCTTCGCCAGAGGGCAGCACCGGCGCAAGGGAAAGAATGCCCTCCACTTGACCGGAGTCGGCAAGTTCAAGCATTCGCTCCGTGCGGGCGGCGGGTCCGCCTTCCATACTCAGGACATCCAGCGTGTAGCCCGCCTGATGTGCCGCCGCTGCGGCACCGGCCAGCATGCGGGCCGGGTTGAACGCCATGGTCGGCATCAGGACGGCAAGCCGTCCGGTGCGTCGCGTGCGCATCGACCGGGCGATGAGGTTCGGCCGGTAGTTCAA
>DATFCF010000158.1:0-2335 GCA_035253445.1 Mycobacterium sp. | reverse complement strand
GCCTTGGTAGGCGACAGATAGAGCACCCGCGCTCGTGAACTCTCTGTCAGGGCCGTCAATATCGGCAGTTGGTAGGCGAGCGATTTGCCCGATGCGGTGCCGGTGCTCAGCACGACGTGCCGGCCGTCGCGGGCAAGATTTGCCGCGGCGAGTTGATGTGACCACGGCGCCTCGATGCCGCGATCGATAAACGCCCGCACCACATCTGGGTCGGCCCACCGAGGCCATGCTCCGGGTCGCTCCTGCCGCGGCGGCAGATCCGCGATATGGCGCACCGGATGTTCGTCGGGATCGGTGCCGTCGACCGCGCACGCGAGCAGCGTGCGGCCGAAATCCGACCCCGGATCTGACATGCCCGCCCTCCTGAAATCAATTGTTCATCACTTCATCGCATCGAGACTGTCGCAGCAGCGGAGAACATGATTGACTTACGGCGGTCGCAGCTTCTGTGTTCGTGTATTTGCACCCGCAGGATCGACGTTGCGATCGCGGTTCCTGCGAGGGTTGTAGGTCGGGTCAAGTTCCGACGACTCCACGAAGGTATGGCGGTCGGAACGGGCCCGGTACATCGGAAGTCGGTGAACCGCACCCGGTAAGAAGAGAAGGAAAGTACGAGAATGCCACAGGGAACTGTGAAGTGGTTCAACGCGGAGAAGGGCTTCGGCTTTATCGCCCCGGAGGACGGCTCGGCCGATGTGTTTGTCCACTACACGGAAATTCAGGGATCCGGCTTCCGCACCCTGGAAGAGAATCAGAAGGTTGAGTTCGAGGTTGGCCAGAGCCCCAAGGGGCCGCAGGCCACGGGAGTTCGCGCCGTCTAAGCGATCACACCCCGAGAAACCCCCCGCGCAGTTCCGATTCGGACGACCGCGGGGGTGTTTCGTTTCTGGGGCGTCTGCGGCCCGGCAGCACGTTGGTTAGGGGGCACTGGCCTACTGTCGATTGCGTGAGCCAGCTGTCGTTCTTCTCGGCCGAGTCGGTGCCGCCTGCGGTCGCCGACCTGACCGGGCTCCTGGCCGGGCCGGGTCAGGTAGTGCTGGTCGGCGACGGCGCGCGGCTGTCGGTCGTCGTGGATCGCCTCTGGCGCGCAGAGGCGCTTGCCGAGATGATCACGGAAGCGGGCCTGGAGCCGGAGATCGCCCGCACCGACGAGAACACCCCGCTGGTGCGCACCGCGGTTGATCCGCGACTGGTGAACATCGCCCGCGGCTGGACCCGCGGCGCCGTCAAGACCGTGCCCCCGCAATGGCTGCCCGGTCCGCGCGAATTACGGGCCTGGACGCTGGCGGCAGGCACCCCGGAAGCCGACCGGTACCTACTCGGCCTTGACCCGCACGCTCCGGACACGTATTCGCCGCTCGCCTCGGCGATGATGCGGGTCGGAATAGCTCCGACGCTGATCGGTACCCGCGGGTCTCACCCGGCACTGCGGATCAGCGGGCGGCGACGGCTATCGCGCCTGGTAGAGAACGTGGGGGAACCGCCGGGCAACGTCGAAGCGTTTGAGCAATGGCCCCGCATATAGTGGCCAATGACAGGGGGGTCAGTTTGCGTCGGCCCGCGCGGAGTGCGAAATTGTCAGTTGCCAGCGGGCTGGTCGGGCGTCGAAGCGCGACGTTCGGCACTGCATGGCAACTATAGAAGTGGAGCGTAAGCACAGGTGGCTGACGGGGACCGCGGCAGTGGCCGCAACGGGAACCCTCGGCGGCTCGTCATAGTCGAGTCGCCTACGAAGGCGCGCAAAATAGCTAGCTATCTCGGCTCCAACTACATCGTCGAGTCCTCTCGCGGGCACATCCGTGACCTGCCACGGGCCGCCGCTGACGTGCCGGCCAAGTACAAGTCCGAGCCGTGGGCCCGCCTCGGGGTCAACGTCGATGCGGACTTCGAGCCGCTCTACATCATCAGCCCGGAGAAGAAGGGCACCGTCGCCGAGCTGAAGGACCTGCTCAAGGACGTCGACGAGCTCTATCTGGCCACGGACGGTGACCGCGAGGGCGAGGCCATCGCGTGGCACCTGCTGGAAACGCTGAAGCCCCGCATTCCGGTCAAGCGGATGGTGTTCCACGAGATCACCGAGCCGGCCATTCGGGCCGCCGCCGAGGACCCTCGCGATCTGGACATCGACCTGGTCGACGCCCAGGAGACGCGCCGAATCCTTGACCGGCTGTATGGCTACGAGGTCAGCCCCGTGCTGTGGAAGAAGGTCGCGCCGAAGCTGTCGGCCGGTCGCGTGCAGTCGGTCGCGACCCGGATCATCGTGCAGCGCGAGCGCGAACGCATGGCGTTCCGCAGCGCCGGCTACTGGGACGTCACCGCCGAACTGGACGCCAGT
>DATFCF010000157.1:0-3742 GCA_035253445.1 Mycobacterium sp. | reverse complement strand
TTGATGAAGTCGCCCGCGGACGGGATGAACACCAGAAGGCTGCCGGCCAGCAGGCCCGGCATGGCCAGCGGCAGAATCACTTTGGTGAAGCTGCGCGTATTCGACGAGTACAGGTCCTTGGAGGCCTCGATCAACCGTGGGTCGATCTTCTCCAGGCTCACGTACAGCGGCAGGATCATGAATATGATCCAGTTGTAGGTCAGTCCGCCGATCACCGCCCAACTCGTCGACAACAACCGCCCGTCACTGGGCAGCAGGCCGATGGTGTCCAACGCGCTGACCACCCAGCCGTCGTCGGCGAGAATCGTTTTCCACGCAATGGTGCGGATCAGGAACGTGACGAAGAACGGCAGGATCACCAATCCCAGGATCAGGTTCTTGAATCTGCCTGCCTTGAACGCAATCACGTACGCCAGCGGGAACGCCAGCAGCACACACAACACGGTGGCGGTGACGGCGTAGATGAACGACCGCAGGATCTGGTCCTGGTATCGGCTGAACGCCTCGAGATAATTGCCGAAGTCCCACGAGAACGTCAGCGTCGGCATGAACACCGAACCACCCGACGACGACAGCGACGTGGCCGCCAGCGAGAAGAACGGCACCACAAAGAACACAGCGAGGTACGCCAGCGCGGGCAAGACCATCAAATACGGCGCGATCTTGCTGCGCTGCCGACCGCTGGTGGCGACTCCGGCCATCGACTATGCGCCGGTGACCGCGGCGTAGGCGGTGTTGTACTCCTGCGTCTGCTCGTCGGTGAGCGCCGCCCAGCCCTTCGATTTCTCGAGGACCTCTTTCGACGGATTGATCAACGGGTTGCTCGCCAACGCAGGATCGATCTTGTTGAGCTCGTCGGTCATATCGGAGAGCACCGGGACGTACTGAACGAACGCCACCAGCTTGGCGTAGTTCGCGCGGTCGTAGACGTAGTTGATCCAGGCCTCTGCGGCCTTCTGGTTCTGCGTGGTGTAGGGGATCACCATGGTGTCGACGAAAGTCGTTGCGCCAGACTCCGGTACGACGAACTGCAGATCGGGATTGTCGGCTTGGAGCTGAACCACGTCACCCGAATATGCCTGTGCGATCGCGACGTTTCCGGCAGCGAGGTCGTCGGCGTAGTCGTTACCGGTGAAGCGGCGGATCTGGCCCTTGTCCTTGTGTTCGCGGACCAGGTCGACAGCTTTCTGGACGGCCTCGGTGCTCGGCTCGGCAGGCGTAGAGCCCTGCGACAGCATGATCATGCCGAGCGCGTCCTGCGCGTCGGAGAACAAGCTGACCTTGCCCTTGAACGCGGGATCCCACAGATCGTCGATGGTCTTGATGTCGCGGCCGGTGGCGGCGCGGTTGTAGGCCAGGCCGACAAGGCCCGACATGTACGGCGCGCTGAACTTGCGGCCGGGATCGACACTGGCCTCGAGCAGGTCGGGCCGCAGGTTGTTCTTGTTGGACCAACCGGTGTCGCTGATGTCGTTGAGCCAGCCCAGGCTGTGCAGCCGGGTAGCCATGAAGGTGGTCGGCACCGCGAGGTCGGCGCCGATGTCCTGCTTGCGCGACAACGGCTCCTTGACCTTGGCGAACCATTCTTCGTTGTCGTTGAAATCTTCCTTGTAATCGACGGTGAGGCCCGAAGCGGTCTGGAACGCCGCGACGAAACCGTCGGCCATGTACAACGGCCAGTTCGAGATTCGCAGTGTCCCGCTGGCAGGACCGCTGTCCTGCGTCGTGGTCGCGTCGCCGGAGGTGCCACTGTCAGAACCGCACGCGGCCAGCACGGCGGGGCCGAGGGCCAGCGCGGCGGCGGCCGCGGCACCGCCGCCGATGAATCGACGGCGCGAAGTCCGGTTGGTCGCGAGTCGGGCAGCCAACCGGGGGTCAATCGCTTCGATGTTCTTGGAGGGCATGGCGATTGTGCCTTTCGTCGATGTGAAGAGGGGGAGGCATAGGGCGACCTAGGAGTCGTCGAGCATCTCCTCGAGATCCTCGGTCGTCGGAATGTCGGCGGCGGGCAGCACCAGCGAGGCGTCGGGTGCCCAGCAGACATGGACCTCGTCGCCGGGGCGCAGCATCGGCAGTTCCTGCTCGGGGCCGATGTGGGCCAGGATCGGCGAGTCGTCGGCCGCGGCCAGCGACAGCCGCAGCACCGGTCCCTGGAAGGTGAGGTCACGCACCGTGGCCCGCACGGTCGCGACGTCGCCAGTGGGCGCGTCCATCGAGACGCGGACGCGTTCCGGGCGCACCATCAACGTGGCCTGGCCGCCCGGTTCGATCGTGGTCTCGCCGGGACGGGCCTTCAACGTGGTTCCGAGAACGTCGACTTCGACGAAATCCCGGTTGCTTCGTCCGGTCTGCCGGCCGGCCCACAAGTTGGCCTGCCCGATGAAGCTGGCCACGAACACCGTCGAGGGGCGGTCGTAGATCTCCGTGGGGGTGCCGATCTGGTCGACGTTGCCCGCATTCATCACCGCGATCCGGTCGCTCATCGTCAGCGCTTCCTCCTGGTCGTGGGTCACGTAGATGAACGTGATCCCGACCTCGCGCTGGATGCGCTTGAGCTCGAACTGCATCACTTGGCGCAGCTTGAGGTCCAGCGCGCCCAGCGGTTCGTCGAGCAGCAGAGCGCTCGGGTAGTTGACCAATGCGCGGGCCAGTGCCACGCGCTGCTGCTGGCCGCCGGAGAGCTGGGCAGGCTTGCGCTCGGCGAAATCGGACAGCCGCACAATCTCCAGCAGCTCGTCGACACGCTTGCGGACCTCGCCTTTGTCCTTCTTCTTGCTGCGCGGCCCGTATGCCACGTTGTCCCACACGGTCATGTGCGGGAACAGCGCATAGTGCTGGAAGACGGTGTTGACGTTGCGTTTGTGCGGTGGCACTCGCGAGACGTCGACGCCTTCGAGCCGGATGGCGCCTTCGCTCGGGCTCTCGAAACCGGCGATCATCCGCAGCGTCGTGGTCTTGCCGCAGCCCGACGGGCCGAGCATCGAGAAGAACTCACCCGACGCGATGGAGAAGTCGGCCTCGGTCACGGCGACATAGTCGCCGAAGCGCTTGGTGACGTGGTCGATCTCGATGACCGGGCCGCCCTTGGCGCGGGTGCCCCCGTCTTGCTCCGGTGTGTGATCAACAGCGGTGGTATGTGTGCCGGTCAGGGCGGATCCTCCTGGTGGGTGCAGCCTCGAAGCTGTGGATAAACCATCGCGGATCGGGCGGTGCTTCGCAAGCGATTCCGCAACGAATTTACATTTCCACAATGGAATCCTTCGTCAGTTGCGCAGAAGACCGAGAGAATCCGCCGAATAGGGCGTCATCACCCACCGCCGGGACCATGTCAGCCGGCTGGGTGTGAAGTGAGCGTGCTTGATCAGTCTCCCAGCCCACCCGGCGGTGGTCCTCAAAACCCGTGACGTCGTTTACCGGTCGCGCGCCGCGGCGTAGTGCTGACGGCATGGCATGAGTGGCTGACGATCTTCGGGGGTTGGCGCGGCGAGGTTCCTTCGCAGATCGAGGTCGGGACGTGCGCAAGTCGGTCGAAAATCTCGCGTCGCTGCGCGAGCCTGTCCGTTAACTCTCTGCCGAACGTTCCTTACTGCTCGAGTTTTTGGCCTCAAAGTCAAATGGTGAGTGCAACATCGGTCAGGCTGCCTGGTTGAGGAGGGCGGTTAAGCGTTGGGCTGGGGTGTCGAGATTCAGGGTGGGGCGTGGCCGGGTGTTGAGTTTGTCTTGGACGCGTTTGAGGTCGGCT
>DATFCF010000156.1:0-6353 GCA_035253445.1 Mycobacterium sp. | reverse complement strand
GACCTTCGGCGCGCCGTTGCGCAAGCTCTACGCCAGGAACTTCCCTGCGTATTTCGGCCGCGAAGTACTGGAGTCACTCGAGCCGAAGGAGAACGGTCAGTGGCTCAACCTCTGGGCACCCACAGACCCAATCGGCGGGTGGGTGTTCGTCGAGGATGCTGCGGTCGCTCCTATCACCGAGCAGAGCTTGAAGACGGTCGATTGCCGGCTGCACGACGTCTACGTCGAAGAGCTGCTGTATGACAAGGCGCCGATATGCGGTCACTCGGGTTTTTGGAGACGACCGGAGTACCGGGCCGCAATCAAGGTGTTGCAGGACAAGCTCGGCCCAAACTGAGCGTGTGCAGAAGATAAGCGCGAAACCCCGTGCATATCTTCAGATTCGAGCCGCCAGCTCCCGCAGCGCCGGCAGCAGCGCCGCCAATGCCCGGCCGCGATGTGAAACCGCGTCCTTCTCGGACGGGCTCAGCTCCGCGGCCGTCCGCGTAGCGCCAGCCGGCAGGAAGACCGGGTCGTAGCCGAACCCGCCGTCGCCGCGCGGCTCTCGCACGATGCTGCCAGGCCACTGCCCGCGGACCACGGTTTCTTTGCGGGCGTCGCCCGCGGCGTACACCAAAGCAACCGCCGATACGAACGCCGCACCGCGTCTCTCGTCGGGCACGTCGCCCATCTGAGCCAACAACAGCGACGTGTTTCCAAGGTCGTCGCCATGCCGCCCCGACCAGCGCGCCGACAACACCCCCGGCATGCGGTTCAACGCATCCACTTCCAACCCGGAGTCGTCGGCCACCGACGCCAAACCCGTTGCGCCATAAGCGTCGCGCGCCTTCGCCAGCGCGTTCTCCTCGAACGTCGCACCGGTCTCGGGCGCCTCGTCGAACGCGGGGACGTCATCCAGAGACAGCAGCGTCAAGCCCGATATGCCTGCGGCGTCGAGCACTCTTCGGAGTTCGGCCAGCTTTTTGCGGTTGCGGCTGGCGACGAGCAGCCTAGAAATCGAAGTCAGCTTCCGAACGCCTTCTTGGCCGGCTCCGCCGACTCCGGCAGCACCCCCGGATACGGCAACTCCAACGCCTCCCGCTGGATCACGAAAATCTGCTCGCATGCGGCCATCGCGGCGTCGAGCATCTTGTCCAATGTCGAGCGCGGGAACGTCGCGCCTTCCCCTGTTCCCTGGATCTCGACCAACGTCCCGGTATCGGTTGTGACGACGTTCATGTCCACCTCGGCGCGAGCATCCTCCGTGTACGGCAGGTCGACACGGATGCGACCGTCGACCACGCCCACACTGACCGCCGCGATCGCACACGACAGCGGCCGCGGATCGCTCAGCCGACCCGCCGCTGCCAGGTACGTCACCGCATCGGCCAGCGCCACATACGCGCCCGTGATGGCCGCGGTGCGGGTGCCGCCGTCGGCCTGCAGTACGTCGCAGTCGATCGCGATGGTGTTCTCCCCCAGCGCCGCCAGGTCGATGCATGCTCGCAGCGACCGCCCGACCAGCCGGCTGATCTCCTGAGTGCGGCCGCCGACGCGGCCCTTGACCGACTCACGGTCCGACCGGTCGTGAGTGGCCGCGGGCAGCATCGCGTACTCGGCCGTGAGCCATCCCTGACCCGAGCCCTTACGCCAGCGCGGCACACCCTCGGTGACGCTGGCGGTGCACATGACCCTCGTCTGACCGAACTCCACGAGCACCGAACCGGCGGGATGGTTGGTGAAGCCGCGGGTGATGCGCACCGGACGCAACTCATCGTCTAGCCGGCCGTCTTCTCGTCTGGACACGCGCCAACCCTATCCGGTTGGTCCGACGGTGCTCAGGACCGCGTGACGTCAAATGCTTCGCCGCAGACGACAGCGTGCACCGGCCCGTCGAACTCGGCCTTCGCCTCACTGATGACGTCCTCACGCGCCGTCCACGGCGGAATGTGAGTCAGCAGCAGTTCGCCCACCCCGGCCTCGGCCGCGGCGCGACCGGCCTCAGTGCCCGACAGGTGCAGCATCGGCGGCCGCGACGGCGAATGCGTCCACGACGCCTCGCACAAGAACACGTCGGCGTCCCGCGCGAGATCGATCAGCGCGTCGCAGTATCCGGTGTCACCGCTGTAGACCAGCGTCGCGCCAGACGGATCAGTGATCCGCATGCCGTAGGACTCGGTCGGGTGGCAGACCAGCCGCGGGCATACCGACAGCGAGCCGATTTGCACGGCCTCGTTGTCGACCCAGTGCCGGATGTCGAAGATGTCGGAGAAGTCGTCGATCTCCCCGCCTTCGGGCGATGACGCCGCACCCAGCCGCGCCCATGTGTTCGCCGGCCCGTACATCACGCCGCGGCTCTTGGCCGGTGACGGATGGTAGCGCCGCCACACGAACAGACCGGGCAGGTCGAGGCAATGATCGGCGTGCAGATGTGAGAGCAGCACGTGCACGGAGTTCGGATCGGCGTGACGCTGCAACGCGCCCAGCACTCCGCCGCCGAAATCGAGCACCAGCGGTGGCGTGTCCGGGGCGGTGACAAGGTAGCCAGAAGCGGGCGAATCAGGCCCGACAACGCTGCCGGAGCACCCCAGTACGGTGATTCGCACGCCCATTAGCTTGCCATGCCCGCTATCCGTGTGACGAAAACATCGACGCAATTCGCCCCTTTTGTCACTGCGAATCACCTTCTGGCGCCGATGTGACGCTGAACAGGCCGAACACCATCGAGTGTCGGCCCAAGGAATCGCGCCGCAAGTGTGGTGAACGCCTCAGGATCACCCGTCGACTCGAACAGCCGGCGGGCCGGCGCAGAGTCGTGTGGACGCAGCACGTCGAGCTCGGTGAGCACGCGGAGCAAGTCCTTTGCGGTTTCTTCGGCACTGGACACCAAACTGACGTGCTCGCCCATCGCCAGCTGGATCAGACCGGACAGCATCGGATAGTGGGTGCAGCCCAACACCAGGGTGTCGACCTCGGCTCGCTGCAATGGCTCCAGATAACCCTCGGCAAGCCCGAGCACCTGCCGACCGCTGGTGACACCACGCTCGACGAAGTCGACGAAGCGCGGGCAGGCCACGCCGATCACCTCGGTGTCGCGCGCGGCCGCGAACGCGTCCTGATACGCGCCCGACGCGATGGTCGCGGCGGTTCCGATGACGCCGATGCGGCCGTTGCGGGTCGCGGCGACCGCGCGACGCACAGCGGGCAGGATCACTTCGATCACGGGCACCGGCGCGTAGCGCTCGCGGGCATCGCGAAGGCACGCCGACGACGCGGTGTTGCACGCGATGACCAACGCCTTGACGCCCCGCGAGACCAGATCGTCGCCGATCGTCAGCGCATGGGCACGGATCTCTGGAATGGTCAGCGGCCCGTATGGACCGTTGGCGGTGTCGCCGACATAGATGATGTCCTCGTCGGGCAGCTGGTCGATGATCGCCCGCGCCACGGTCAAACCACCCACGCCGGAATCGAAGATCCCGACGGGCGCCTGAGGCGAGCTCACGGCGTCAGATATGGGTTCGCCGCTTTGCGTTTACGTGCCTCTCGCGCCTTACGTTCCGGCCCGGACAGCAGGTACGCGGCGAGCACGCCGCCGATCGCCCCGCACAGGTGCCCCTGCCACGACACCCCTGGCGTGCCGGGCAGCACGCCGAGCAGGACGCTGCCGTAGACGAACAGCACGACCACGCCGACGACGATCTCCCACACCTTGCGGGTGAAGAACCCGAACACGATCAGGAACGCCAGCCAGCCGAAGATGAGGCCGGACGCGCCGATGTGGTTGGTCTCGCAGCTCACCCCGACGTACGGACAGTGCGCGCCGACGTTGCCGATCAGCCAAGTACCGAAGCCACCCACGAACCAGACGATCGCGGTGGCGAAGATGAACCGTGACATCCCGGCCAGCGTCATCAAGAACCCGAGGATGAGCGCCGGAACAGTGTTGGCGATCAGGTGATCCCAGTTCGAGTGCAGCAGCGGCGCGAAGAGAATGCCGAGCAGGCCGTCGGACTCCAGCGGACGGATGCCGTTGTCGTCGAGGCGGTGGTTGGACAACGAGTCGAACAGCTCGATGACCCACAGCAGTACGACGAAGCTGACGATCGTGACGCCGCCGACGACCCACGCCGGCCGCTTCTTCGGCTCCGGCGGCGTTCCCGGATATCCAGGCTGGGTCATGCGCGATCCGCCTTCGCTTCTCGCGTAGCTGTCAAGCCCATAGCTGCCCTTCCAATGCATCTTCGGCATCATCCAGGCTACCGGCGTACGCACCGGTCGACAGATACTTCCAACCCGCGTCGGCGACGACGAACGCGATGTCGGCGCGCTCCCCCGCCTTCACCGCTTTTGCCGCCATGCCGAGTGCGGCGTGCAGCACCGCGCCGGTGGATATGCCGGCGAAGATGCCTTCGACTTGGACCAGTTCACGCGTGCGCTTGACGGCGTCGTACGAGCCCACGGAGAACCGGGTGGTCAGCACCTCGGGGTCATACAGCTCGGGAATGAAGCCCTCGTCGATGTTGCGCAGCGCGTAGACACCCTCGCCGTAACGCGGTTCGGCGGCGACGATCTGAACGTCGGGCACCTGCTCGCGCAGATACCGCCCGGTTCCCATCAGCGTGCCCGTAGTGCCCAAACCGGCGACGAAGTGGGTGATTTCGGGGAGGTCGGCCAGCAGCTCGGGGCCAGTGCCCTCGTAGTGCGACAAGGTGTTGGCCTCGTTGCCGTACTGGTACAGCATCACCCACGAAGGGTTTTGGGCCGCAAGCTCTTTCGCGTGCGCCACCGCGGTGTTCGACCCGCCCTCTGCAGGCGAGTAGATGATCTTGGCCCCGTAAAGCTCGAGCAGTTGGCGACGTTCGATCGAGGTGTTCTCTGGCATCACGCAGATCATCTGGTAGCCCTTGAGCAGCGCGGCCATCGCCAACGAAATGCCGGTGTTGCCGCTCGTCGGCTCAAGGATCGTCGCGCCAGGCGCAAGGATCCCATCCCGTTCGGCCCGCTCGATCATCCGCAGCGCGGGCCGGTCCTTGATGGAGCCGGTGGGGTTGCGGTCCTCGAGCTTGGCCCACAGCCGGACATGCGGCTCGTCGTCCCAGCGCGGCGACAGCCGACGCAGGCCGACGAGCGGGGTATTGCCCAGCGCCTCCAGCAGGGAGTTGTACCGGGTCACTTCACATCCGCCCTATCCGGCGCTGCGCCGAGGCTGTAGTTATCGCGCACAAATGCGAGTAGCGCGCACGATAACAACAGTCTCGCGGATGGTCGTAGGACCGGTCGGCGACTCACGACGCTAGCCGCCTGCGACGGCAGGCAGGATCGTCACCGAGTCGCCGTCGGAGATCTCGGTGTCCAGCCCGCCGGAGAACCGCACGTCCTCGTCGTTGACGTAGATGTTGACGAAGCGCTGCAGCTTGCCGTTATCGACGAGGCGCGACGAGATGCCGGAGTAGTTCGACTCCAGGTCGCTGATGACGGCCTGCAACGTGTCACCGGTCGCGGTGACACGTTTCTCGCCACCGGTGTGGGTGCGCAGGATCGTGGGGATGGAGACAGAAACGGACATGGCCGACTCCTCTTCTGGTCTAGTACTGCTCAACGATTTTGACGGGCTCCTCGGTGACGACGCCGTCGACGATGCGGTAGCTGCGCAACTCATGCTCGTCAGGGTCGCGGGTGGACACCAGCACGTAATGGGCGTCGGGTTCGGAGGCATAGGAGATGTCGGTGCGACTGGGATAAGCCTCGGTTGCGGTGTGCGAGTGGTAGATGACGATAGGAGCGTCGCCTGCATCTTCTAACGCGCGCCACACCTTGAGCTGTTCACCGGAGTCGAAGCGGTAGAACGTCGGCGACCGCTCGGCGTTGATCATCGCGATGAACCGCTCCGGGCGATCCGACCCCTCGGGGCCCGCGATCACACCGCACGCCTCGTCGGGGTGGTCGGCGCGCGCATGGGCGACCATGGAATCGACCAGGTCGGCTCGAATCACCAGCACGGACATCTACCTCTCACTTACCTCTCACTCGAACGCTTACCTCTCACTCGAACGCTCCGGGCAACATGTCCCGGTATGTCGGTATTCCGGCGACCGACTCGGCCGCCAGGACGCCGACGAGCACCGCGCGGGCCAGGCAGTCCGCCGCTGCCGCTCCGACCGCGGTGATCAGTGCGGTCTCCGGTGACATCGATGCCGGTGTCGTCGGGTCCGGCGCCACCTCGATGGCGCCGGTGGCCAGCGCAAACACCGTATCGCCATCCAGTGGGGTGTGGCACGGCCGGATGGTGCGTGCGAGGCCGTCGTGCGCGGCGATGGCGACGCGGCGGCAGCCGGCGGGGCTCAGCGCAGCGTCCGTGGCGACCACCGCGA
>DATFCF010000155.1:0-4577 GCA_035253445.1 Mycobacterium sp. | reverse complement strand
GGGTTACCAGGCGCGCAGGGACGGCGCGATCCGATTCCGGACCGCGAGCTTGGGCGGAGGAGGGGCCGCATCATGACGGCCCATCCGATCGTGCGGTTTGTCGCCCGCAGGCTGATCTATTCGGTGGTGGTGCTGTTCGGTGTTCTGGTGGCGGTGTTCGCGCTGGTGCACCTGGTGCCCGGCGATCCTGTGCGCATCGCGCTCGGTACCCGCTACACGCCGGAGGCCTACACGGCGCTGCGCTCGGCGAGCGGGCTCGACCGGCCGATCGCCGAGCAGTTCTTGGGCTACCTGGGCTCCGCGCTCACCGGCGACCTCGGGGTCAGTTTCCGCAACGGCGATCCCGTCACCGTCACCCTGCTCGAGCGCCTCCCCGCGACCGTCTCGCTGGGGCTGGTCGGCATCCTCATCGCGCTCCTCATCGCGCTGCCCGCGGGAATCTGGTCGGCGCTGCGCGAGGGCCGGCTGAGCGACGCACTCGTCCGGATCGCCAGCCAGTTCGGCGTCTCGATCCCCGATTTCTGGATGGGCATTCTGCTCATCGCGTTGTTCGCGTCGACGCTCGGATGGCTACCGACGTCGGGATACCGTCCCCTGCTTGAGGATCCGGGCGGCTGGCTGCGCCACGTCGTCCTGCCAGGCCTGACGGTCGGCCTGGTGGCCGGGGCGATCATGACCCGCTATGTCCGCGCGGCGGTGCTGGAGGTCGCCTCGATGGGCTACGTGCGCACCGCCCGCTCGAAGGGCCTGTCCCCTCGCGTCGTCACCTTCCGCCACACCGTGCGAAACGCGCTGATCCCGGTCCTGACGATCACGGGCATCCAGCTGGCGACGATCCTCGGCGGCGTGATCGTCGTCGAGGTGGTGTTCGCGTGGCCGGGGCTGGGCCGGCTGGTGTTCAACGCTGTCGCCGCCCGTGACTATCCGGTCATCCAGGGCGCGGTGCTGCTCATCGCCGCCTTGTTCCTGCTCGTCAACTTGATCGTCGACGTGCTGTACGCGGTGGTCGATCCCAGGATCCGGCTCGCATGACGACGACCGACACCACTCGGGTCGCCTCGTGGCGACTGCTATTGAGCAATCCCGTGACCGTGGTGAGCGCCGTCGTCCTCGCGGTTGTCGCGATCGTCGGGCTGACTGCGCAGTGGCTCGCCCCGTTCGGCATCAACGACACCGACGTGCCGAATGCGCTCCAATCACCCAGTGGCGCACACTGGTTCGGTACCGACGAGCTGGGTCGCGACGTCTTCTCACGGGTGCTGGTGGCCATCCAGGCGTCGCTGCGGGTTGCGGTGGTGAGCGTGGCGTTCGCCGTCGTGGTGGGGGTGACGGTCGGCGTGGTGGCGGGCTATCGCGGCGGTTGGCTCGATGCGGTGTTCATGCGCATCGTCGATGTCATGTTCGCGTTCCCCGTGCTGCTACTGGCGCTGGCTGTCGTGGCGGTTCTCGGGCCCGGTGTGACGACCACGATTCTGGCGATCGGCATTGTCTACACACCGATTTTCGCGAGGGTGGCTCGGGCCAGCACGCTGAGTGTGCGCGTCGAACCATTCGTCCAAGTGTCCCGTGCGATGGGTACCGGCCACATGTACATCCTGGGTCGCCACATCCTGCCCAACGTCGCCGGCCCGCTGATCGTGCAGACGTCGTTGTCGCTGGCGTTCGCGATCCTGTCGGAGGCGGCGCTGTCGTTCCTCGGGCTGGGTATCCAACCGCCGCAGCCGTCGCTGGGCCGGATGATCTTCGACTCCCAGGGGTTCGTGACGCTGGCGTGGTGGATGGCGGTGTTCCCGGGAGCCGCGATTTTCGTCACCGTGCTGGCCTTCAACCTGATCGGCGACGGACTGCGCGATGTGCTGGATCCCAAGCAGCGCACCATGATCGAGGCTCGAAAATCGGAGAGGAAGCAATGACCGATCCGGTGCTTGCCGTAAGCGACCTCCGTGTCAGCATCGGCAGATACGAAATTGTCCGCGGTATCTCGTTCGACGTGCAACGCGAGCAGACGCTGGGCATCGTCGGCGAGTCCGGGTCGGGCAAGTCGATGACGGTTCTCGCCGCGACCGGGCTGCTGGATACCCCCGGCGCTGTAATCACGGGCTCGAGTGTGCTTGCGGGCGAATCGAGTTCGGCTGACATCATCGGGGCGTCTGCCCGGCTCCTTCGCAGGATTCACGGCGGTCGCATCGGCTTCGTGTTCCAGGACCCCGGCACGTCGCTGAACCCGCTGCTCACGCTGGAGCGCCAGATCACGGAATCGCTTGAGACACATCGCAACATGACCCGGCGGCAGGCGAATGCGCGCGCCTTCGAGTTGCTCGAGGCGGTGGGCTTGCCCGACCCGCAGACGCGACTGCATGCTTACCCGCACCAGCTGTCGGGCGGGCAACGGCAGCGGGTGATGATCGCGATCGCGCTGGCGTGCGATCCCGAGCTGCTGATCGCCGACGAGCCGACCACCTCCCTGGATGTGACGACGCAGGCGCAGATCATCGAGCTGGTGCGCGATCTACAGCGCGACTTCGGTACCGCGGTGGTGTGGGTGAGCCACGACCTCGGCGTCATCGGCCAGGTTGCCGACGATGTGACGGTGCTTTCGCAGGGCGAAGCCGTCGAGCAGGCGCCGATCCTGGACGTGTTCGACAAGCCCAAGCATTCCTACACGCAGCAACTGCTGCAGGCGCGGCCCTTGCTGGGAGATGCCAGCCCAGCGCCGGCCGCCGACGACGGCCCGGTGCTGCTGCGAGTCGACGGGCTCGACGTGCGGTTTCCAGTGACGACGCCGGTGGGCAGGTCGACGGTGCATGCGGTGAAAGACTTGTCGTTTCAGATCCGGCGCGCCACAACGCTGGGCCTGGTCGGCGAATCGGGCTCGGGCAAGTCGACCGTTGCGGCGGCATTGACCGGACTCGTCAAACCGAACGCCGGTATGGCGATGCTGGACGGGGGCGACGTGTTCGGTGTACGCGGAGCCGCCGAGAAGGCGTTGCGCAGGCGAATCGGCCTCGTCTTCCAGGATCCGTTCTCGTCGCTCAATTCCCGTATGCGGGTTGGTGTCTCGATCGGCGAGCCGCTGGTCGTGCACCGCCTCGCGCAGGGCAAGCGGGCGCGTCAGGCCCGGGTAGCGGAGCTGCTCGAACTCGTCGGGCTGCCGGCATCGTTCGCTTCGCGCTACCCACATGAGCTTTCGGGCGGGCAGCGCCAGCGGGTGAGCATCGCGCGGGCGCTGGCGGCCGAACCCGATTTGTTGATTCTCGACGAGTCGACTGCGTCACTGGATGTTTCGGTGCAGGCGCGGGTGCTCGATCTGCTTGCCGAGCTGCAGCGCGAACTTCGCCTGACCTTTCTGTTCATCGCCCACGACCTGGCGGTCATCGAGCGGATGAGCCACGACGTGCTGGTGATGCGTGACGGTTCGGCGGTGGAGTACCGGCCTGCCGTCGAACTGTTCGCCAACCCCCAGCACGCCTACACGCGGGCATTGTTGGCGGCGGTCCCGCCGGCGCGCCCACGCTCTGCGGCGTGAGCGGAATTCGCGCCGTGAGAAAGTCTTGCCATGAGTCAGCTCAGCGACAAGGTCGCATTGGTCACGGGTGCATCGTCGGGTCTGGGTGCGGCGGTTGCGCAGCTCTTCGCGGATCGGGGGGCGTCGGTGTTCGGGATAGCGCGCGACGCCGAGCGGATGGCGTCGGTGTTCGAAGCGGTGCCCGGCGGAAAGTACGCGTCAGTCGACATCACCACGCCGGCGGCGTGCCGGGATGCCGTCGCGCAGTGCGTCGCTGAGTTCGGCCGGCTCGACATCCTGGTGAATGTGGCGGGCTTCCACCAGATGCGCCACACCACGACGATGACCGATGAAGAGTGGGATCGCGACCTCGCGGTGAACCTCAACGGGCCGTTCTATCTGTGCCGTGCCGCATTGCCGCACCTTCTCGAAACCGCCGGCAACATCGTCAACGTCACCTCCATCGCGGGTGTGGAAGGCGAGGTCTACTCGGCGGGGTACTGCGCGGCCAAGCACGGACTGGTTGGGCTGACCCGCGCGCTGGCGGTCGAGTACACCAAGGAGAGGATCCGCGTGAACGCGCTCTGCCCTGGCGGAATGTCGACCCCACAGGCGACGGAGTTCACCGCCCCGGACAACGCGGATTGGGATCTGATCATGCGCATCGCTTCACCGCGCGGGTTCATGGAGGCCGCCGACGTGGCCAAAGCGATCGCGTTTCTGGCCAGTGACGACGCAGCGGCGATCCATGGCGCGGTGTACCGCGTCGACAACGGCAAGGGCGCGGATTAGCGCTGCCCAACCGGGCACCGCGAAGCGGGTTTGCTGGCACCCGTCGGACGCTAGGCTCGCGCGATGAGGACCTACTCGTGATCATCGCTATCGGCCTTTATCAGGGATTCACCGCCCTTGACGCCATCGGCCCGTATGAGGTGCTCACCTATCTGCCCGACGCAGAGGTGGTCATCTGCGCCGAGCACACGGGCGTGGTCGACGACCACAACGACCTGGTGCACCTGCGCATTGACACGACGTTCGCCGATGTGCCGCGTCCGGACGTGCTGCTGGTGCC
>DATFCF010000154.1:0-8654 GCA_035253445.1 Mycobacterium sp. | reverse complement strand
TTTCCTGGGCACTGGTATTCGGCCGAGCCGAGCGCCTCGCTCTCGGAGGTGCGCCAGACGAATTACGTCTACCGGGCAAGCAATCTGGACCAGTGGCGCATGCTGATGGGCGGCTGAGCAGGCGCGCAGACGCTGTTTGCTTGAGCAAAAGTCGGGCAGGCCAGTTCGACCTGCGCTATTCTCCCGTTTGCTCAGCGCCCGCGCGGCGCGCGACGGGAGGATGCACCGCGATGACGACACCACCCACGCCCGCCGGCTGGTATCCCGATCCGGATGGTTCAGGCGGCCAACGCTATTGGGATGGCTCGACCTGGACGGAGCACCGCTCCCCCGCCGCGCCCGCGTCGGCCGAACTTCCTGGCGCCGAGCAGCCCACGGTCGTCGTCCCGACACGGTCAGCCCCGCCCGAGGAGCACGTCGGCGCGCACCGGGCGCCCGACCCCGAGCCGGAACCCGAGCAGACGCCGACATTCCAGCCGACGCCGACGTTCGCACAACCGGCGGCGCCGGCCGGCAACGGCAAGCTCATCCTGTGGTTCAGCACCGCCTGCGCTGCACTGCTGGCGGTGCTGGTGCTCGTCATCGTCTACGCGGCGTTCATCCGTGAGGACACCGTCGAGGTCGCTTCGCCGACCACAAGCCCGTCATCGACGGCAGAGGAAGCCCCGACTGAGACAGAGACCAGTGCGCCCGGCTGGGGCTACCCGGGCCCGGCCACCGAAACGGAGACGCAATCCGGCGAGTTCGTCGACGGCCCGTTGTCGTTCACGGTCACCGGTGTCGAGACGGGTACCACGGTGTCGTCCACGGAGGCCGCCATCGAGACGACGGCGCTGGGCGAGTACATCGTCGTGCGGGCGTCGGTCGTCAACACCAGCGACGCCCCGGTGGAGTGGGTCGGCGCGTTCCAGAAGCTGCACGCCGGCGGCACCACGTACAACATCGACGACGTCGCGACGCACTACGTCGGAGGCAATTACATGCAGATTCCCCCTGGTGGCGAAGTGCTTGTCGGCCTCGCGTACGACGTGCCGCCCGGCACCGTCGCCGAAGCCGTTGAGCTGCATATCGACCCGACGTCCCCTGGTGTCATGGTCCCGCTGTAGAGGCTTTCGCCCGCGTATCCGGGATCGAACTACCGATTCCGTCGACATACGGGCTGTTGACGCGCGAATCGGTCGGCATCCCAGAATCGAGTAGTGCAATACGCAGGACGCGGCGACGTTTGCCCGGCAAACTATCCAGGAGTTCGTCAATACCTGACCGTCGGGGGTCGTCGTGAAGAACATCGTGCTGTGCTTTGACCGCGCACGTGATCATCCAGGGCTGCGTGGCGCCACCAATGCCGAGGCGCTGCTGCAGCTTCTCGACGACGGCGACGAGCAGCTCGTCTGGTATCACGCGGGCGGGCCGGTAGCCGGCCGCCTCGCCGGGCTGCGGTGGCGGAAGGCGGCCCGTGAGGACGCACGCGCGGCGATCGCCGAGGCGTACCAGTTCCTGGTCGATCGGTGGGAGCCCGGTGATCGGATCTTCATGTTCGGTGTCGGGCGCGGGGCGTCTTGTGCGGAGGCATTGACGCGGCTGCTTGGCACCGTCGGCGTACTGCCCGAGCTGATGGACTACGTGCTCGCCGCGTACGCGATGCCCCGCACTCACCGCACCCCGCAGGATTGGCGGCGGGTGACACGATTGGCGGCGCGGCTGTCTGGGTGTCGCGAAACCGGCGTTCCCGTACAGTTTTTGGGCTTGTGGGACACGGTCAGGATCCCGGGCTGTCGGTCAACATCGCAACCGCTGACCAACGTCGTGTCCGGCCGCCACGCGATCGCAATCGACGGCGCGCATGGCCGGTTCGACGACAGGCTGATCGCAGCCGAACCCGTCGAGGAAGTGTTGTTCCGCGGAGCGCATTGCGACGTCGCGGGCGGCCCCGGCGCTTGCTGGCCGCTGACCGAGATCGCGCTCGATTGGATGCTCGACGGCGCCGTCAAGGCCGGTGTCACGGTGCCGGCCGGCAGCCGCTACAGGGCGCCCGCGCCGAGCGAGTTCGACGCACTCGCGGAAAGCGCCCGCACGATTTCGATCCGCAAACCGCCGGCCAGCGCGCTCGTGCACTCCAGCGTGGACATCTATCTGCGCGCGCATCCGGAGTACTGGCGGCGGCTGCCTGCCCACGTCGTCTGGGCCGACACGGACTGGGCCGCCCGAGGCGAGCGACTGGTGCCTGCCGAGCCGGCGGCTGCCCCCGCCGAGCCGGCAATGCTCGCGTCGTAGAAGCGAGTAGCGCCACCAACCAATGGCGCCGTGCGCCCCCAAAACTGCGTAGTCCACTACCCGAGACGACGTCGCCGCTGGCCAGAAGACTCGGTCCATGACCGCTATCACTCAGAACGCCGTCGAGGCCATCGATCCCGACTACGGCATGCGCAGCGGCTATGACGCCGCGTTTCTGAACCTCGCGCTGCCGCTGCCGGTCCTGAGCGCCGACACGGGTCTGGCGACCGCGCCGCTGCCATATCACCACTTCAGCGTCGTCATGCACCGCAAGCGGAAGCTGGCGTTGTTCACCGCGGTGAACATCGACGGCGGCGCCGCCGATCAGCCGCGTCGCGACAGCGACAAGTGGATTCTCGACCCGCGCATCCCGCTCACTGAGCAGACGGGCGAAGACGTCTACCGCAACAACGATCTCGATCGCGGGCATCTGGTGCGCCGGCTGGACCCGGCGTGGGGCCTGAAATCGGTCGCCGCGGTCGACGACACCTTTCACTTCACCAACTGCGCACCGCAGCATCATGAATTCAACGCAGGGCAGACCTTGTGGCTGGGGCTCGAGGATTATGTCCTGCAGAACGCGGTGACGGCCGACCTCAAGGTCAGCGTGCTGTCGGGCCCGGTGCTCGACGACGACGATCCGCAGTATCGCGGCGTGGCGCTGCCGCTGCAGTTCTGGAAGATCGTGGCGATGATGCGCACGGACGGAAAGCCCTCTGTCACTGCGTATCTGCTCAGCCAGGAATCGCTGCTCGACGAATTCCGCACCGAGGAAGTGTCCGGCATGCTGCCTGAGTCGTTTTCCTACGGCGCATATCGGACGTTCCAGGTGCCGGTGCGCCGCATCGAAAGCCTCACGGGTCTGGACCTGACGCCCTACATCGCCGCCGACCCGCTGGAGCGTCTCGAAACCACCGGGCTGCCACGCGAACTCGCTGCGCTCGACAACATCGTGCTGTGAGAACGTCCGCTGTGCTCGACCTGACGGGAGTAAGGTCCGAGGTCATGGCCCGGAACTGGCCCGTGGTCCGGCGCGAGAACGAATTCACAGCGATTCACGACGCGCTGGTGGACCAATCGGGCGTGTGCGGGATCGTGCTGATCGGCGACGCCGGCGTGGGCAAGACGACGCTCGCCCGGTTGGTGACGCAGTCGTTGCCGCTGCGGGTGCAGTGGGTGGCCGGCACCGAATCGGCGCGCAGCATCCCGCTCGGCGTCTTCGCGCACCTGGTGGGGACGGCAACCTCACGGGATCCGGTGGCATTCCTATCCGCGGCGCGGGAAAGCATTCTCGCCGACGGGCATTCGGTGATCGGCGTCGACGACGCGCACTTGCTCGATCAGCTCTCGGCGACGCTGTTGCATCAGCTCGCGATGGACGGGACGGTGCGCATCGTCGCCACGGTGCGCACCGGGGAGACGGTGCCCGACGCGATCACCACGTTGTGGAAGGACGGCTACCTGCGGCGGCTGAACCTCACGCCGTTCACCCGCGATCAAAGCGTCACGCTGATCGAGGAGGCACTCGGCGGGCGCGTCGAGGGCCTGTCGGCCGACCTGATGTGGGAGGCGTCCGGCGGCAACGCGTTGTTCGTGCGGCATCTGGTCGAAGGCGCATTGGAGGCCGGCACGTTGCGTCAGGTTCGCGGCGTGTGGCAGCTGCGGGGCCGCACCGCCGTCACATCCGAGCTGGCGTCGCTGCTGGACTCACGCGTCGAGCAGTTGCCAGACGACGTGTTGCACACGTTACGGCTGCTGACGTTCTGCGAGCCGCTCAACCTTGACGCGTTGTGCGAGATCGTCGGCTCCAGCGCGGTCGAGGAAGCGGAGGCCCGCGGCCTGATCCGTGTCGTCGAGACCGTTTCCGGTGTCGACGTGAGGTTCAACCATCCGTTGTTCGGCGAGGTGATCCGCCGGCGGCTGGGCATGGCAGCGGCGAGGCGGCTGCGCGGCGAGGTGGTGCGCGCCCTACAAGGTCAACCGTCACGCGGCCCGATGGATCGAATCAGGTTGGCGGAGTTGACACTCGACAGTGACCAGCGGCCCGAGCTCGAGTTGTTGGTCACCGCGGCGCGAGACGCGATCGCGCTGACGAACGTCGCGCTGGGTGAGCGACTGGCCCACGCCGCCGTGAACCGCGGTGGCGGGCTGGTGTCCAGCGAGCTGCTGGCGCGGTCGCTGCTGTGGCAGGGCCGGGCCGCGGAGGTCGAGGAGACGCTCAACGCGTTCAACCCGGACGATATGGACGGCCTCGACCTCGTGCGGTGGGGTCTGGCGCGAATCGCCAACCTGCACTGGTCGATGGGAGACGCCGAGAGCGCCGATGAGGTACTGGAGCTGTTGTGCGAGAAGGTAACTGATGACGGACTGCGTCTGCTCGTCGACGGCGTGGCTTCGGCGTCGCGGGCGTTCGAGAACCAGCTGGCTGAAGCGGTCGAATTGTCCGAGCGGGTGCTTGCCGCGCCGGATGCGCATCCCGTCGCGGTGGAATGGGCCGCCATCGGCGGCGCTCTGGCGCTGGCGTTGATGGGCCGCAGCGAGGAAGTCGCCGCGGTGGCCGCGCGGGGCCATGAGGTCCAGAGCCGGGTCGACGGGTTCCTGCGCTACCTCGCGGCGTTCGGCGAGGTGCGCGCGCTGACATTGGCCGGCGAATTCGACTCCGCTACCGCGCATTCCGCCGGGATGGTCCGCATCACGTCTGCGGGCCAATACCTGGCCTGGGGCATGGCCAACGTGCTGGTGGGAACCATCGGCGTGGCCCGTGGGATGTTCGCCGACACGGTGCCGCGGATGGAACAGACGGTCGCGGCGCTGACAGCCGATTCGGCGGCGTCGTGGAGCTTCCCGGCACGACTCTTGCTGGCCCAGTCGTACTGTGTGCTTGGCCGCGTGCAGCCAGGGGCCACGATGATGGCGGAGGTGAAGACGCGCTTCGGCAAGCACGTCGCGGTGTTCGGCCCGCAGCTGAAGATCGCCGAGTCGTGGCAGGCCGCGGCTGAGGGAAATGTGAGCGCCGCAATCGAACTCGCGACATTGGCCGCGCGGCTGGCTTCGGAATCGGGTCAGCAGGCGATCGAGATGCTGGCCCTGCACGACGCGGTGCGCTTCGGCGATCAGAACTGTCTGGACCGTCTCGTCGAGGTGGCGGCCGCCACCGGCGGCCGGCTGGCGGCGGTGATCGCGGCGCACGCTGAAGCGGTACGTGACCATGACGGTGCGGCGATCGCCGCGGCGGCGCAGCAGTTCGAGGAGATCGGTGCGTTGTTGTCGGCGACCGACGCCGCCGCACAGGCCGCGGTCGCGTTCGAGCGCGTCGACGACCGGCGCCACAGCGTGGAGTCGGCGGGCACCGCGAACCGGCTGGCGGCCGAATGCGGTGGAATCCGCACGCCCGCTTTGGATCTGGCCGCGCACCCGCTGCCGCTGACAGTCCGCGAACGTGAGATCGCCAACCTCGTCGCGGCCGGGCTGAGCAACCGTGACATCGCCGACCGGTTGACGGTGTCGGTGCGCACGGTGGAAGGCCACCTCTACCGGGCATGCATCAAGCTCGACATCTCAGACCGCGAGGAGCTGGCCGCGCTGATCCGCGCCGGCGGGCAAGGCTGACGCGCGCACGCCAGAGCCACCGAGTGTCCACTTAATACACACGTTTCGCGAAAAGGCGTGGCATAAGTGGACACTCGGCGCGCAAGCGCGACTACTGGACGTCCGAATCCGGCGGGGCGACCTCGAAACTCCGGTCGGCTTCGACGGCTGCTACTCCCGGTAACCCATCCAAGGCGTCCCGGTCGGCGGGAGCGACAGTGCCGGAGACGATTCCGATTTCCCGGTGTACATCCGTCACCGTCATTCCCGCCGCCCGTAGTGACTCCACGGTCGCGTCGATGTCGCGACCGTCGGTCGTCACCGTGACACTCTGCTCACTCATTGCGGTGCCTGCGCTAGGCCCGCGCCAACGTCCACGTTTGGAACGTCGAGCGGCGTGGCGTTCTGCACCAACAGCGCCCACAGCTCGCGACCGGTCATGCCGGTGGATTCAAGCCACATGGCCGCGATACCCGATACGTGCGGCGTCGCCATGCTGGTTCCGCTGATCGAGTGGTAGCGCTGCGACATCGGCCACGACGAGAACACCTTCACGCCGGGCGCGGCCAAGTCGACGCGGCCGCCTTCGCCGGTGCGCGAGCTCGACCGAGCCGAGAACCGGGCCGGCTTGTTTGCCGGGTCGAGCGCGGCGATGGCCATGATCGACGGGCTGTTGGCCGGTACACCGACGAATCCAGGGTCGCCCGGGCGCTCGGCATTGTTGCCGGCGGCCGCGACGATCAACGTGCCGCGGTCCAGTGCCCGCTGGCCGACCGTTTCGTAAGCCCGTGACAGCTGATCGACATCAGCGCCCAGTGACATCGAGATGATTTTACAGTCGTTGGCCAGCGCCCAGTTGATGCCGGCCAGGATGCCGGTGTCAGAGCCAGAGCCGCTGTCACTCAACACCTTTCCGGCGAAGATCTCGGCCTCGGTCGCGACGCCGTATCGCCTGTTGGCACTGGCCGACCCACAGGACGTCCCAATGCAGTGGGTGCCGTGACCATGGGCGTCACGCACCGTCTCACCGAGAATGAACGACTGCGTGGTCACCGACCGGCCCGCGAAGTCCGGGTGATCGACATCGAAGCCCGTGTCCAGCACCGCGAGCCGGACCCCTCGACCGGTTCGCGATGACGTGGACACCCGGGTGGCCTGCAGGCCCCAGGTGAACTGGTCGTTGTCGACAGGCGCAGCGGCCAACGCGGTCGAGCCTCCGCCGTCGCCGTTCAGCCTGCCGTACAGGTCCGACACCCCGTCGTGGTAGCCACGCGCATAGTCGGTGACCGTGAGGGCGTGGTGAATCAGCTCCGGCTCCACCGACAGCACGACGTCGCCTTCGGCAGCAGCGGCCATCAGCGCCGAGCGCTGGTCGGGATCGGACGAGACGACAGCCACACCGAGTTCGTCGAACACGGTGGCTTCGGCCGCATCGGAGTCACTCATCGACAACGCTTGGGATTCGAAGTCCTTGGTATGTGCGACATTCGAGAGGCCGGCGATGGACGCCAGCGCGCGGGCCGGATTGGACCGGCCCGACTTGGGTGCCAGCACGACTACCTGGCGGCCTGTGTAGAGAGCCCCACCGGGCGTTGACGTTGTCATTCCTGTTTCTCCTACTCGCAGCCGATCGCTTGTATGCCGATCATTCGACGTACCGTCTGCGCGATCACGAGTGATGAGGTACTCGAATTCCGCACGACCGCCGAAGTGGCGATGAAGTAGTCGCGCCGCCAGCTAATGAGCCGCGCAACATGTGCGCCGTCGCACCCTGCGCTTAGCAGAAGATCGACCCGCCACGGCAATTCGCGCGGGTCCGTACGTAGTCGCCGCTTGACGTCAACTGCCGTTGAGGTTCTAGCGTCGGACTCATGTCACCACGACCAGCCTTGTCCGACCCGCAATGGATGCCCGCCGCCCGCAAGGCCGTCGACGAGTTTGTCGCGGGCCTCCAGAACGGCATCGACACAGCCGACGCCCAGACCTACAACGCTCGCTTCGGCGACGACGTGGCGTGGGGCAGCCCCTATGGCGCAACGGTCATCGGGTACGACGCCTTGCATTCCATTCACCGCCAGATGTTCGGCGCAGGGGTGCCCGCGACGGGAACGTCGTCGCGGTACGAGACCGTTCATGTCATGGCGCCCACACCCGACGTCGCGATCGCCCAGGTGCGCCGCGTCGCGCTGGGCGCCGGCGGCCGGCCGATTCTCAACGATGACGCGTCGGTTTTCTCCGAGATGGCGCTGTACGTTCTCGTCGGCCGCGACGGGACATGGTGGCTGGCGGCCGGGCAGAACACACCCGTTCGGCCGAAGCCCTAGCCTGCAGCGACTCTTGCCGTCTGCAACCGGCAATGTAGCGGTTTTCCCGTCAGGCACTTCAGTCTCTACTTACCCATCAGGCAGCGCTGCCCCAGCAAACACAAGCCGCCACCTGCCGGCGAATGCTGTCGCGACGGCCGGACCGTGGTATACAGCGGTGCGTGGATTGGTTCGAGGACCTCGCGCGCGTATCCCCCGGCGCATGGACCGCGCTGGCGGCCTGGCTGGCGGTGGCGGTCGGGGTTGCGGCCCTGCTGTACGCCTGGCGTCAATATCAGCGAGCCAAGCAGCAGACCGATGAACTAACCCAACCCAATGTCGCCATGTTCATGGAGCCGAGTGCGACCGACTGGCATCTGATCGAACTCGTCGTCAAGAACTTCGGCCGCACCCCGGCGTACGGGATCCGGTTCGAATTCGCCAACCCGCCCACCGTCGGCAAGTACGAGAACGCCTATGAGGACCGCT
>DATFCF010000153.1:0-2282 GCA_035253445.1 Mycobacterium sp. | reverse complement strand
CTGCGGACCCGACCTGATCGAGCCGGGCGCCACCGGGGCGACGTTCCCGTTCGGTGACGTGACGGGGCTGGTGCGGGCCATCGACGACGTCCTGGCGTTCGATCGGAAGCGCACGCAACGCCACCTTGCAGCCCGGATCGCGTTGTACTCGCCGACCCGGGCGGCCGAGGCCATCGTCGAGGCTGCGACTACTCTTGCCATTGGCGGTCCGTTACAATGACCCGATTCCTGCCGGCCGCGCGCAACGACACGTCATCTCTCACGCAATGAACTACCGGTACACGCCTCTCGCGGTCCCAGCGGCTCCGGCACGCCCGCTGGATCTTCATGCCCTGAAGCGCGGGTTCTTCTACGTCGCCGTCGCGTTGATGTTCTTCGCGCCGTTCTCGCAGGATCCGGTGGCTCTGGCGGCCGGCGCGGTCGTGCCGTGGCTCGTTCTGCAACTGCTTGCCCGGCCGGCCATGCCGGTTGCGGTGGTCTATCTCTTCATCTGGCAATGGATGCAGATCTTCGCCCGCGTGCTGCAGTCGATCGTCGACGGCGAATCGCTGGCCAACGGTCTCTATGGCCCGAACGTGGCGCGCGCATATTGGTACATGCTGGCGAGCCTCGTCGTCATGGCGCTGGCCTTCCGCATGGTGCTCGGCAATCTCAAGCCGGCGACGCCGCAGGACCGCACCGCTCACTTCGAATGGCGGCCGATGGACCTGTTCTCCCTCTATGTCGGGATGCTCTTCCTGTCGGTGGGTTGTCGCTTCGCATCGATGATGGTGCCGGCCCTCGACCAGCCGCTCGACGCGGTGTCGCGGCTCAAGGTGGTCCTGCTGTTCATGCTGTTCACGACCGTCATGACGACGGGCCGCAACACCAACCTGATGTGGGGCGCGGTGGTGCTCGAGATCGTGCTGGGCTTCACCGGCCTGCTGTCGGACTTCCGCGGCGTGTTCATCTACCTCGCGATCGCCGCGCTGGCCTCGCGCATCCCGCTCAAGGGAACGACGGTGGCGGTCGGCCTCGCCGACGCGGGCCTGCTTCTCTTCCTGGCGCTGTTCTGGACCTCGGTGAAGGCCGAGTACCGCGAATTCGCCACCGCCTCGTCGGATTCGCAGAACGTCAAAGTCGCGATCGACGACCGCTTCGGCTATCTCGGCAACCGCCTGCTGTCCACCGGCTCGATCGACTGGAACCTGGCGTCGTACGCGCTGCTCGCTCGGATGGCCTACACCGACATCTTCGGCTCGGTGATCGGCGTGCAGGAGACGTCGCCCGAGCCGGTCTTCGTGCGGCAGTGGCAGGATGCCGTCGAGCACGTGGTCAAGCCGCGCTTCCTGTTCCCCAACAAGGCGGCGCTGTCGGATACCGAGGTCTATGTCCGCCTGGCACGCGGCGATTCCTCCGAACAGGTGCGCCTGGGCACCTCGATCAGCGTCGGCTACATGGCGGAGAACTTCGTCGATTTCGGCTTTCCCGGCATGCTGGGCGGCATGTTCGTGCTGGGGGTCATGTACGCCCTCGTCATCCGCTATTTCCTCGCGCTCAAGGTGCCGTGGATCCTGCGCGAGGGCGTCGTGCTCGGCTTCGTCTTCAGCGTGGCGCACAACGGCGTGGAGATGTCGCTGCCCAAGATTCTCGGCGCGACGGTGATGTTCGTCCTCGTCTACACGTTGCTGGCGCGTTTTGCCTTCCCGACCGTGTTGAACTGGCTCAAGGGCCGTTCCGCAGTCCACCAGCAGCCGCAGCTGTCGTGATGCGGACTGGACGGCTGGCGGGTAGGTTCCCTCGCCGATGACGCACGACCGTCCGCTGAACCTGTTCTACGAGGAGCCGGACCCGGATCGCTGGATACCCTTCGACCGCTATCCGCGCCGCCTGATCAGGCGGCTGGTCCGCGGCCCCGACCAGCCGGGCGGGGCCATGCGGGTGTTCCTCAACCTGCGGGCCGGGCTGGACCGGCTGGGCGTTGCCTACCGCGTCAACGACTACCGCCATATCAGAGCCAATCCGGCCGAGCTTGCCTGCGTGATCGGCAAGCCGCAGGTCCTGGACAAGATCCCGGACGAGACGCCGATCCTGTTCGGCACGTCGATCTACAGCCATCCCCGCGACGATCTCGACCTGCCGCGGCGGCGGCCGATCCGCCAGGTGCTCGTGCCCAGCCCCTGGGTGCGCGACATGTTCGCCGAAGCCTGGCCCGACTGCGTGACCGTGTGGCCGGTCGGCATCGACACCGACCATTGGCAGCCCGATCCCGCATCCCGGCGCGACATAGACGTGCTGGTCTA
>DATFCF010000152.1:0-14780 GCA_035253445.1 Mycobacterium sp. | reverse complement strand
TCGGGGTAGGTGCCACGAGCTCCCCCCATCACCCGAAAGCCCCAGATCAGTGAAACCTGTTGCAATTTTGGTGCTTTCGGCTGCAATGACGTGGTCGGCGCACCATACTAGGCCCAGTCCTCCGCCAGCCGTGCCGCCATGAACAGCTGTTACGACCGGAAATGGAAGCGCGGCAAGGACAGAGAGCGCCCGGTGCCACAGGGAGATCAGCCGGGTGAACTCGTCTGAGAGGGATTCGAGACGTTCTGTGAAGTAATTCAAATCGCCTCCCACGCAGAAGGATGGCCCTTCACCGCTGATGAGAAGTGAACGAGCGGTATCCAGGGTGGCGACGGTGTCGATGGCGTCGGCTAGCGCCTCTACCATCGCGAGGTCGATGGCGTTGCGCGCGTCGGGCCTGGTCAGCCGTAGATGCACGACGCCGTTCTCATTAACGGTAAGGGTGCAGCGGTTCTCGGACATGTTTGCTCCGGTAGGTCGGGTCGGCAGCAACCGACAGCATGGCTTGATTGTGGGGATAGTGCGGGCATTCCGGTGCCGCCATCATTAACGCGTGAACGAATTCGTCGAGGCGGCATCCGTTGGCGCCGACGATGCACTGTGGTGGCCGCTACGGGGGAGGGGCGAATCGACAGCCCGCGTCAGAATGTGTCGACGAAGAGGTCTAGCTCGAGGTCGGACTCCTGAGTGCCTTCGACACTGGCGTACGCGGACAGGTCAGTCACTCCTGCACGTCGAAGAACGTCCGCATCGATATGGCATTCCCCGGTCGTGGATGCAACGTCCTGGTCGAGAAGCCACATTGCGGCGTCAGCCATAATCTCTGGACGCCTGGCTGCACGCATGCCATCGTCACCGGCGACGACGTTCTGTACCGCGGCAGTGGCGATCAAGGTCTGCGGCCACAGGCAGTTCGCAGCGATTTGCGCCCGGAACTGCTCTGCCAGGCCGAGCGTGAGCAATGTCATCGAGTACTTCGTCAATGTATATGGAGCATGCGTTGCCAGCCAGTGCCGCTGTAGATTCAGGGGCGGAGCCAGGGTAAGGACGTGGGCCCAATCGGACTCGAGCAAATGCGGAAGCGCGGCTGAGACGAGGTTGTATGTGCCCTGGACATTGACATCGAGTAGCAGGTTGAAGCGCTTTGGCTCGAGATGGCCCAGCCCTCTCAGATCGATCGCAGAGGCGTTGTTCACGACGATGTCAATGCCGCCGAAGGTGTCGACGCATGTGCGGGCGGCCCGCTCCACGCTTTCAATGTCTCGCACGTCGCCGACGATGGGGAGTGCTCGACCGCCGGCGGCCACGATCTCTGCGGCAGCGGTATGCACGGTGCCGGGGATACGGGGATCGGGAGCCGTCGTCTTCGCAATGAAGGCGACGTTGGCGCCGCTCCTCGCCGCGTTCAAGGCGATCGCGAGGCCGATCCCACGGCTACCTCCCGACATGAGCACGGTTCGACCGACTAGGTTTGGTGCGGTGATCATTGTGCGCCCTTCTCTAAGTATGGCAGTGGTTTTGGTGGAGTGGAGCAGCGTTGTGGTGGCGCGCACGGGAGATCGTCCGCAGCGCGCTCCTGCGGATAATGGGGTTCAGTGTGAAGTCCACCCACATGTGGTCGCGGAACTCGCGGACCGACTGCCGGTGGCGAGTTGAGAGCCGAGGGGTAAGAATCAGCCGGTTTGAAAGTACATGTTTCGTCCCTGGGCGCCGACCGTCGACTATGGCTCGCGACGTCGACGTCGACGTCGACGTCGACGTCGTCGACGACGCGGGAGCGCAGCGAGTCACCCTTGTCCGGTTCGCGATATCGGTGGGGCGGCGAACCCATAAGACGGGGATGGGATCGCTAGGTATAGCAACGGCATTCATGGATATCTCCAGCGGAGGGACCGGGTGTTGGGCGCTATGTGTTACCTGTAGAGGCGTTCCCCGCGACGGCTGACAGGGAAGTTTCTGAACTTGGACAACCATCTCGAACTGCAGTCGTGAAACCAGGACTGCTCACAACTCGGTTAGTAGTCACTAACTGAAAGACCATAGAGGGTGGCGTGGCGCTTGTCCACAACGCCTCGGGTGGAGTGGATCGGTGGTCCCTATTGCAAGCTCGGGCGGATAGTGGTGCAAAGGAAGGGTCCAGAACTAGCTACCTCGCGAGAGGACACATTCTCGTCCGCGTGCGTGTCCTCAAGAGTGGGCCCGGTCGGCTCGTCGGCCAGCGACCCAAAGTACTCTGCTGCGCCAACCTCGGCGTCGGAATCACGCTGCGGCGAGGAGATTGCGATCATTGAGCGCCGCGAACTTCACCGGGCGGGTGTGGGGTAGTTCCACGAGATAACCTCCATGTCGATCGAACTGGTTCCGTGAGGAGTTCGCTTTCTCAGCGTTCAGGAGACTGTCGTGGTTTCGACGCGCCTACCTGGACACAGCAGTGAGGCCGTGGGGCCGGAGTTCAATTGAAGTCAGTGTTTCGCGCGGGCTGAAGGCGCCGGTACTGACAATCGCAAAAGTAGGAACATTCCGCCACTGTTGGCCGGGGCTGTATCCCTCTGGGATCAGTATTCGAGCTGCGAAGCAATTTCGCATGTCGCCGCGGCCACCAGCTTCCCGTAGGCCCGATGCACTTCGGGCGACATGCGCACGGTCGGTCCCGAGATGCTCACTGCTGCAATCGGGCGCCCCCCACCAGGTCTTACGGATGCAGCGACCGAGACAGTCCCGTCAGACAGTTCTTCATCAGAAATGGCAAAGCCCTGGTCTCTGATCGATTCAAGTTGCGCCCGCAAACCTTCGGGATCGGTGATGGTGCGACTCGTCAACGAGTTGAGACCATGAGTGAGATAGGATTCGACTTCCTGGTCGGGAAGGTAAGCAAGCACCGACTTTCCGGTTGAGGTCGCATGCAGCGGAGACCGAGTTCCGATTGGCTGAACCAGTCGCAGCGCATGTTTGGAGTCCATACGCTCGACAAGACGCATGGTCCTGTTCTCGGCGACGGCCAAATGGATGGTCTCGAGCGTCTCGCCATTGAGCTGTCCCAGGATCGGGAGCGCAGCGTCCCGGAGTCGTCCGAGGTGGTCGACCTTCTCCCTCAGCGCCCGAACTTTCTCGCCGAGCCGCCACCCCGCACTCTCACGACCATTTACGCGTATCCAGCCCAGGTCGGCGAGCGTCGCCAGGCTGCGCTGAACAGTGCTCTTTGGGAGATCGAGCCGTCTAGCCAGTTCGCTAAGTCCAATGGGCTGCTGTTCGCCCACGGCTTCGAGGATCTGGAATGTTGTCTTCACGGTGCGCACGACGTCTCCCTCTGGATCTATGTACCGACTTTTTTGGTCCGTAATGCGGACCGACTCCTTCGCTCAGCTGTGCTCGCTGCACGACTATTCGCCTATTATGCCGAAAAACCAACGCAAGAGCGTGTTGACAGTCACAGTGTACGTGAGTACCGTCCCTCTATGTGATCCAACTGGTCCGCATTGCGGATCGCGGAGATAGGTGGACAGAGTGATTTTTGAGCGCCCTAATGATGACTCTTCGAGGGCTGGTGGTGATCTCCCCGCGTTTCTCGACGGCGTTAGGTTGCTGGACATCACCGGAGCCCTAGCTGGCCCTTACTGCACCACGATCCTCGCTGATCTCGGGGCGGAGGTCATCAAGGTTGAACCGGTGGACGGGGACAGCATGAGGCGCCGGCTGGTCGGTGCCGAGGGGGAAGGTGTCCCACTCCCATTCGACCTCATTCACCGGGGAAAGCGAAGTCTTGCGATCGACATTAAGTCCGATGCGGGTAGGGGCATCGTCCGAAGGCTCGCGTCTCGCGTTGACATCCTTGTGGAGAACTTTCGCGTGGGCGCCCTTGCTCGGCAGGGGCTTTCCTATGACGATCTCAAAGAGGAGTGCCCGGATCTTGTCTACTGTTCAATCTCCGGGTTCGGACAGAACGGCCCTCTCCGGGACGCGAAGGGTGTGGATCTGATAGCCCAGGCATATGGCGGAATGCTCAGCGTCACGGGTGGCACCGACGGGAGTCTGGCGAAAGCTGGTTTCCCGATTGCCGATCTCGGCAGCGGCATGTGGGGTGCGATAGGCGTGTTGGCTGCCCTTCATCGTGCGCGAGCAGGGCACGGTGGCGCCTACATCGACGTCTCACTCGCCGATACGATCGCCGGGTGGTCGGTCTGGGAAGTAGCTGACTTCATTGGCTCGCAGGAGGTTCCGGGCCCACTAGGTACCGCGCACCGTCTGGCTGCCCCCTACCAGGCATTCGGGTGCAGCGATGGGCAACTCCTCGTCATCGGCGCGACCGAGCGGTCCTGGTCGCCGCTGTGCCGAGTGCTGAACATCGATCTGAGCGACGACGCCCGCTTCGGATCCGAGTACCAACGGTTCGTAAATCGCGAAGCCCTCGAGACGATTCTGCAGCAGCGGTTCGACACCGAATGCAGGGATGTCTGGATCGATCGCCTACGTACCGTCGGAGTCCCATGCGGACCGGTCAATTCGATCGACCAAGTGCTTGACGACCAGCAGTACGCTGCACGAAATCTCTTCCCGCAAGACCCCGAGCAATTCGGGCACGCCCGCATGGTCAACACACCAGTTGTTTCGGAGGGGGCGCCCAGAGCTCGCGGCCGGGCCCCCGGTATCGGGGCTGACAGTCACGCCTTGCTTGCCGAACTGGGCCTGGAACGTGAGCAGATCGACTCTCTGGTAAAAGCTGGAGTGATCGGGGTCGGCGAGGCGTCCAAGGAGGCGGTCTCGTGAGCGCGGCCGTCCTTTCGGATCGCGTCCGTTTCGAGGTGTCGGACGGCGTCGCGGTTCTGGAGCTGCGTCACCCCGAAAAGCGCAATGCCGTGACCGGGCCGATGTGGGAGGCGATATTGGGGCACCTCACCGCGGCCGCTGATCGTGAGGACGTGCGAGTTCTCGTCGTCCAAGGAAGCGGTGGCGCCTTCTGCGCCGGTGCAGACCTGAGTTCGATGAAACATCCAGACTCGTGGGTATCGGAAAGTTTCCGCGAACTTGCCATCCGCGCCCTCAAAGCAGTCGCCGCGTTTCCGGTACCCAGCGTCGCGCTGATCAAGGGGGCCTGTATCGGCGCCGGGTGCAGCCTCGCGATGGCGTGCGATCTACGCTTCGCGTGCCCCGATGCATTCTTCGCCATTCCCGCCGTTCGGCACGGAATCGTGTATGACACGGACTCGATCACGCGGCTGGAAGCCCTGGTGGGACCTAGTCGTGCGGCACGGTTCCTGTACACAGCCGATCGTTTGAAGGCAGAGGAGGCCATGGCGATCGGGCTCGTCGACGAATGCAGCGACGAGGTCGATCGCCTCGTCGCCACGTTCGCGGAGAAGGTAATGCAGGGCAACCGGTCCGCGATAGCTGCAAATCGCACCATCCTTCGCCACCAATCATTCACGGCCTGAAAGGAATTCACTATGAGTTCAACGATGAGTGACGTATCAGCGGCCAACGGCGCGGAAGCGGACGCCGCGACGAAGTTGCGCGCTGCCGCGCTGGCGACCGCAAGCCGGCTCGCCGGCAAAGTTCTGATCGACGGCGCCCTCGTCCCTACAGAGAGTGGGCGCTCCTTCGACCTCCTCGACCCTGCCACTGGTGACATCATCTGCAAGGTTGCCGAAGCCCGATCGGAGGACGTCGACGTCGCAGTGAAGTCGGCACGCGTCGCGATGGCTGCTTGGTCCGTTATTCCCGCGCGAGCGCGAGGAAAGCTCGTTGCCGAGGCGGGCCGGGTCTTAGCTTCGCACGGCGACGAGCTCGCCGCGCTTCTCACGCTGGAGTCCGGCAAGGCTCTGCGGACCGAATGCCGAACGGAGGCAGCGAATCTGGCTGATGTCCTGCAGTTCTTCGGAGGTTTGGCCAGCGAGATAAAGGGGGAAACGGTACCCCTGCGGCCAGGGGTTCTGGCGTACACACAGCGCGAGCCCGTCGGCGTCGTCGCTGCCGTTCTACCCTGGAACGTTCCGCTCATGCTCATGGCAATCAAGATCGCACCCGCGCTGGTCGCCGGCAACTCCGTGGTTGTCAAGAGTTCAGAGGAAACCCCGCTGGCAGTCCTGCGTGCCGCGGAGATTCTCAACCAGGTCCTCCCCGAGGGCGTATTGAATGTTATTTCCGGAGATGGAGCCTCCTGCGGCGCTCCGCTGGTGGCGCACCCCGACGTCGCCAAGGTCACCTTCACAGGCTCGGTTGCTACCGGGAAGCGCATCTACACGGCGGCAGCCGAAAAGTTGGTTCCTGTCACTCTGGAACTCGGTGGCAAGAGCCCGATGGTGGTACTCGATGACGCCGACCTCGACAAAGCCGTGGACGGGGCCTTGGTGGCGATGCGATTCACCCGCCAGGGTCAAAGTTGCACCGCGGCATCTCGCATCCTGGTGCACCGTTCTCGCCACGACGAATTCGTCCAGAAGCTTACGGCCAAGGTCGCCGAACTGGTGATCGGAGACCCCTTCGACGAGCGAACCGATATCGGAACGATCATCTCCCGGAAGCAACTTGACAAGGTCGAGGGGTACATCGCGCAGGGACGCGGGGCGGCGGGGGCCACCGCGCACGAGTGCGGAACACTCCCGACGCAGGAGCGGTTGCAGCGTGGGTTCTTCGTCAGGCCGGTCGTCTTCACCGGAATCGACAACGATCATCCGGTGGCGCGTGAGGAGATTTTCGGTCCGGTGACGTGCGTCATTCCGTTCGACACCTTTGATGAGGCCATTGCGATCGCCAACGACTGCGACTTCGGGCTTGCAGCCAGCATTTGGACACGCGACATCAAGTCGGCGTTCGCGGCGGTCGGCGTACTGGAAGCGGGATTTGTACAGGTGAACCAGGCGCAGGTTGCCGAACTGAACATCTCCATGGGCGGAGTCAAGCAGTCCGGTATTGGTCGCGAACTGACCCTGGAGTCCATGCTCGAGCATTTTACCCACCGTAAGAGCGTTGTCATCAACTTTGAATGAAGGTCACGGCACTATGAATAAAGTTGACGTGAGTACCGAAATGTTCGACGTCGCAATCATCGGATACGGACCCACTGGGCTCGCACTTGCATACTGGCTGGGCCGGGCAGGCCACAAAACTGTGGTCGTCGACCGGTGGCCAGAGCTGTACTCACTTCCGCGCGCAGGGCATGTCGACGGGGAGATCATGCGCCTGTTCCAGCGAATGGGTATGGGAGAGGAGATCGCCGGAAATTCGTCGGTTACGAAGGTCACGGTGGTCCGTGACTGCGACGGCGAGGTGCTCACCAGTGTCCCAGCCGAAGAGTCCGATCAAGGTTGGGAGGCACATTACTCTCTGTTCCAGCCGCACCTCGAGCGGGCTCTCGATGCCCGTGTCCGCGCCACCGGCAACGTGACGGTGCTACAGGGCTGGCAAGCGGAAAACATCGAACGCCGTGTGGATAAGACCGTGAAAGTCTCCCTCGCGGAGGGGATCGGAGTCCGTGGCGTCTGGGGCGCCACCGGCGCCACCATGGATGTTTCTGCGCGCTGGCTGATCGGCGCAGACGGAGCGAACAGCGTCGTCGCTGACTTCATCGACAGCACACCCGAGGACCTAGGCTACAAGGCGCGCGCACTCGTCATCTTCGCAGAACGGCTCGACCCAACTGTCGGCGCGGACATGCCCGACAGCGAGGTGGGTATGAACCTGACAAGGCCCTATGTGGCACTGCGTGAATCGGGGAAGAGATTCGCCCGGTGGGAGTTCATGGTGCACGAGCACGAATCCACCGCGGATATGAGTGCTCCGGAGGTCGCGTGGAAGTTGATTGCGCCGTGGGGGTTCACCCCGGATGGTGCGCGGTTGGTCAGACACTCAGTCTTCGAGTTTCGGACCATTCTCGCGGAAAAGTGGCGCGACGCAAACATACTGCTGGCCGGAGATGCTGCGCATCGCATGCCCCCACACCAGGGCCAGGGAATGTGCAGCGGGCAGCGCGACGCGGTAGGCCTGGCCTGGAGACTAGATTTAGTCCTGCGCGGAGTGGCCGACGGCCGCCTCCTGGACAGTTACATGGAGGAAAGGCGACCCCACGTCAGGCAGTTGACCATCAACTCCGCTGAGCGAGGCCAACAGTTCTGGTTGACCGATCCCGAGTCAGGACGTCAACGCGACGCACGCATGCGCGAGGGTCTCCTCGGGGACAACCTGAACAAGAGCTACGGCGCAGTGCCCGCCCTCACGGAGGGAGTACTGATGAAGGATGTGGCCGGGGTTGTTGCACCGGCCGGGCAGCTGTCGCCACAGTTCGAGGTCAGTGTTGCAGGTCGCCGGACACTGCTCGACGACGTCGTCGGCAATGGCTGGCTACTGATAGTGCGGGACGCCGCCGCGCTGGAACTTCTGAGCTCTCGCGCCAACGCAGCCATGCAGCAGATCAGCGCATACGTGTGGGTGGCCGACGGTCAGGGACCAGATGATGGTCCTCAGGACGTCGACTCCAGCTACAACGACTGGTTGGACCGTTTGGGCCTCCACTGTGTCCTGATCCGGCCGGATTGCTACATATTCGGCGGCGCCCGGGACGCTGAGGAAATGAACTACTTATCAGATTCGCTGCTCGGCCAACTACACCTGAATGCGAGGCTCGTATGAGCGACGGAGAGCACCGCCTCAAGCGCCTGTTCCAAGCGCGCAGCGTGGCAATCGTAGGCGCCAGCGAGAAGGGCATGCGTGCGCGCAATGCGATCACCGCGATGTCCAGGACCGATCTGGATCTTCACCTGGTCAACCGGCGCGGCGACGATGTCTTGGGTCGCAGCACCTTCCGGTCCCTCACCGACTTGGTCGGCACCGGCGTCGACGTCGACGCGGCAATCATCTTCACCAACACGACGACCTCGATCGACGTCACCGCAGAGGCGTCAGAATTGGGCGTCGGAGGGGTCGTCGTCAACGCAGGCGGATTTGCCGAGGCAGGTGCAGACGGTCAGGCGCTGCAAGAACGCTTGGTGCGAGCGGCGGGAACCATGCCTGTCATCGGGCCCAACTGTAACGGCATCGTGGCTCCGGGGCGCGGTCTGCACCTGGCCGGTTCACCGACGGACCTCCCGATTGCGTGCGGCCGGGTCGCCTTTGTAACCCACAGTGGCGCAACGATGATGCCGATGGGGATCGCCGGCGTCGAGCGGATGGTGGGGTACAGCTACCTGGTATCCACGGGCAACGAGGCCGTGGTCGACATGGCTGAAGTTATCGACTACCTGTCGACGGATCCGGATACCTCGGCAATCTGCCTCCTCATCGAGACGATCCGGAATCCATCGGCGTTTTGGGCGGCGGTCGACCGAGCAATCGCGTCCGGCAAACCGGTATTGGCCCTCAAGAACGGGCGGAGCGCACGCGGGCAGGCGATCGCCAAATCGCATACAGGAGCTGTGGCGGGCGAGGCATGGATCTATGAGTCCGCGCTACGCCAGCATGGGGTGATCGTTGCGAACGACCTCGTTGATCTCGCGGATCGTGTGGTTCTGTTCGATCAGGTTCCTCGCGCGAAGTGGAGCCGGGTCGCCGGTCTTGCCGTAGCGTCCGGCTCTGGAGGCTTCGTCACGATGGCCAGCGACGTCTGTGCCGAGGAAGGTGTCTATCTGCCCAGTCTCGACGATCTGACCCATCAGATTCGAGAGGCGGTGCCCGAGGCGGCAGTGGTCAACCCGCTGGATCTGACGGGCAGGGCAATGACGGACCCGAGCGTCATGGAATCAGTCCTACGTACCTTCATCAACTCCCCCGAAGTCGACACGGTTCTGATCCAGAGCGCCGTGTCCGACGGTGCCGCCGACGCACTGAGCGCCTTCGCAGGTCCTGCACTCCCCGTCGCGCCGGAAACGGACAAACTCATCATTGTGGGGTCGATCGAGGGCGGTGCCATCGGGAAAGAGCTGGAGCGCTACCGTGATCAAGGGATCGCCGTCACCCGTGGCCTACGCGCCACCGTACGAGCACTGAGATCGATGTGCGACTTCGTCGCCTTCGAACCCGCGCGCCACGGTACGCGTAACGACATCGATCCGGTACCGCGGCCCTGCGAGGTTGTGACACACCCGTCGGCGGGGCAGATGCTTGGCTTTGGTGCAACAATGGAACTACTCGCCGCACATGGAGTTCCGGTAGCGCCCTACGCACTGATCGCGCCATCGGACGATGAGTCGGTCAAACTGCCCTTCGGAGCGCCCTACGTGCTCAAGCTCGCTGACGTTCCACACCGCAGCGACATCGGTGCCGTCCGGATCGGGGTCACTGATGCAGATCTCCCCGAGACTATCGGTGAGCTGAGAGCGTTGGCCGAACGCCGTGGCGAGCCGGCCACAGTCGCGGTGCAGCCGCAGTATCAAATCAGCAGCGAGCTGCTTGTGGGGGCGAACTCCACGAGCGAGCTCGGACCCGTCGTTGTGGTCGGGTTAGGAGGTGTCTTCGTTGAGGTCATGCGGCAGGTCGCCGGCCGGCTCGCTCCGTTCGAAGGCGCTGAGGCGTTGTGCATGCTCGACGAGATCAATGTCGGAGGAGTTCTGGACGGTCCACGGGGAACCCAAAGCTGGCCCCAGGATGCGTTGGCAGACATCGTGCGACGGATCGGCGACCTGGCTCACGCATCGGAACCGTGGCTCGAGTCTCTTGACATTAACCCCATGGCGCTCACGCCCACAGGGATCGTGGCGGTGGACGGCTTGGTGATCGTTCGCGAATCGTGCGACACGGAGTTGGGCTCAGCCGTTGCGGCGGGATTGGCGAGCCTGTGAGTGAAAGTGCAGCGTCATCAACGCAGGGAGCAGAAGAAGTGACCCACGACGGAGAGCCATTCGTCCTCTACAACGTCGCTGACGGCGTTGGCACCATCACGCTCAATCGACCGAGCCAGCTCAACCCGATCAGCCACGGACCGAATAGTATGCAACGTTCGATCGTGGACCTCCTCGTCCAGGCGGACGCGGACGATTCGGTTGGCTGCATTGTCATTACAGGTGCTGGGCGGGCCTTTTCGTCGGGCGGAGACGTCGCGAACGGTGTGCCGCCGGAGACGGGACTTGACTGGTACTGGTTCCTGACCGAAGAAGACGTCGACAACGAGAGAATTCGCGAACTCCGAAAGCCGGTAATCGGTGCCATCAACGGCCTGTGCTACGGCGCCGCCTTCATGATGGCAGCGCACTTCGACATCCTCATCGCCTCGAGCGAGGCGCGGCTGGGGTTGATCGAAACTCGCTTCGGTGGCACCGGCGCTGAGGCGCTCAACTATCTGGTCGGGCCACAGTGGGCCAAATTCATGGCCCTCAGCGGCGAGCTGATCACCGCCGCCAAGGCGAAAGAGATTGGGCTGGTCCTTGAGGTGGTGCCCCCGACGGCACTGGCCGCCAGGACACACGACCTTGCAAGGCGAATCGCGGCGATGCCTCGCGACACCATGATCATGAACCGGCGCATGATCAATACCGGAATGAACCTATCGGGCTGGAAGGCGCAGAAGGAAGCCGGCATTGCCTTCAACGCAGCGACGAACTCGTGCTTCCGCGAGCATCGTGCATGGAATGGCGATCGATTCACCGACCTCCAGAAACAAGGGTGGAAGCACTACAAGGAAGTGCGCGATGCACCCTTCAAAGAATCCTGGTTCGACGCCGAATGCTGAGCTTCCGGCTGACACACACCGCCGATTACTGACACCTGTCGAGGGAAAGAACTATGAGCGAGAACTTTAAGGCAATCCTCATCGAGGACACCGATGCAGGAGCGGTCGCAGCACTCAAGGAGATCACGATCGAGGATCTGCCAGATCGCGACGTACTGGTCGAAGTCCGCTACTCCAGCCTCAACTACAAAGACGGCCTCGCGCTCAGCGGCAACCGGAGCAAAGTCGCACGCACGCTACCGATGGTCGGTGGCATCGACCTAGCGGGCACGGTGGTCGAATCCCGCTCGCCCGAATGGAAAGCAGGTGATCAGGTCCTGGTCAACGGCTGGGGCATGTCCGAGAGCAACTGGGGCGGATACAGCATGTATCAGCGAGTGGACCCCGGATGGTTGGTTCGAATCCCCGACGCCTTCACCCCGCAACAGGCGATGGCTATCGGAACTGCGGGCTACACCGCGGCACTGTGTGTCAATGCTCTCGAGAAGTGGGGAGCGTTGCCGGACGGCGGGGGAGACGTCTTGGTCACCGGTGCCGCCGGCGGCGTCGGGTCCGTCGCGATTGCGCTACTGGCGGCGCAAGGCCAGCGGGTCACAGCTTCAACAGGACGAGCCGACTCTCATGATTACCTTCGTGGTCTCGGCGCCCACGCCACACTCGACCGAAATGAACTGTCGGGCACAGGGCGACCGCTCCAGAAGGAGCGTTGGTCCTGTGCAATCGACTCAGTCGGAAGCTCGACCCTGGTCAATGTACTCGCTCAGACCGCCTACGGTGGAGCGGTCGCGGCGTGCGGTCTCGCCGGGGGACCCGATCTACCGGGCACAGTCCTGCCGCACATTCTCCGCGGTGTTGCGCTCCTTGGAGTCGATTCCGTTATGGCGCCTATGCCGCTGCGTGAAGCAGCGTGGGCCCGACTTGCTCGTGACCTCAAGCCGGAACTTCTGGCCGACATGACGCGCGTCGAGCCGATGTCCCAGATCATCGACCAGGCTGGCGAAATCTTAGCGGGCCGTGTGCAGGGGCGCGTGGTCGTCGACGTGACCCGGTGACGTCCCGACGCAGCATGTAGCAGTGCGGAATACCCGACAAATGGATCCGAGTCGGGGTCCGATGAATACCTAGACAGAGCAACCGAGAGGATTGACGATGACCGTCACCAAAGAAGACGTCTTTGCAGAGTTCGGGGTCGATACACGCCCTGACGCCGAACTGACACGTGAAGAGATCATCGCGCGAAACCTGAAAGTAGTTGATGCGCACTTCCACACCGAGAACCCCGACGAGGTGGAGAAGGCAGTCGCCCTGTACACCCCGGACATCAGCTGGGAAGCGCCGAGCCGAGGAATGGTGTACAAGGACCCGGAGGAGGTCCTGAAGGCTTACCGGAAGATCTTTCAGACGTTTTCCTACCGAAAGACCATTGCGCTGAGGCGCTTCGCGACTGAAAATTTCGTCTTCGATGACCAAATCGGTCAAGTGAAGGTCACAGGCGATCCCGCCGACGTGCCGAATATGCCCTACGAGCATGGCACCGAAATGAGCGTGCGGCTTGTCCACTGCTTCGAAATGCGGGACGGCATGATCGCACGAGAGATCGCGTATGAGGTGTGGCGCAAGCTCGGCGCCCCCAATGACAACGATGACATTCCCGAGGACGCTCACGTCGAGGTCTTCCCGTACTTCCCCTGATTCTCCAAGTCGATCACGAAAGGCACGAACATGAGAATTGTTGGATACATCAGCAACGGACGGCGCTGGGTAGGCTCCCTCGCAAACGGGATGATCTCCCCGTTGGGAACTGTCGAGGAGTTCTATGCCAGTGGTGGAAAGCTCTCCGAAGCTTCCGCCGCTCCGGTCAAGCATGAGGACGTCGAGGAGGTGCCTTTTGTTCCGGAGACCGCCCGAATTTTCTGCGTGGGCATCAACTACAAGTCCCACGCAACAGAGGCAAAAGAGGTCGGCGGTATCGACGAGCCGAAGGTCCCGATGATCTTCGGGAGATGGGAGTCGACGCTGGTGACGGATGGTACGGCGGTCCCTGTTCCACCGAACGAACCAGGGTTGGACTGGGAGGTCGAGCTCGCTGCCGTTATCAAGGATGACGTCTGGGATGTCACCGAGGACGAGGCACTGGACCATGTTCTGGGTTACACCGCGTTCAACGACCTTTCGGCACGCAACAAGCAGTCGGAGACACTTCAGTTCACTCTCGGAAAGAACGCCGATCGCAGCGGTCCCATCGGTCCCGTACTGGTGACTGCGGACGAGCTGCCGGATGCGAGCAACCTCCGGGTGATGACCCGGGTCAATGGTGAGAAGCTGCAGGACAGTAACACCAGCTTCATGATCCACAGCCTCCCGAAGATCATTGCCTACATCTCCGACACGGTGACACTTCGAGCGGGCGATGTGATCGCGACCGGAACACCGAGTGGAGTTGGCGCTGGCTTGAATCCGCCGCGGTTCTTGAATGCTGGCGATGTGGTCGAGGTCGAGGTGGAATCGATCGGTGTCATCCGAACACCTATCGTTGACCGCGCCGACCTGTGAGATAGCCGACGGCCAGGACGTGGATCCTCTGGTCTAGACAGGCTGTGTGAGGTGGAGGACTCCGGGGCCGCCACCGTGATGCTGACCGCGAAGGTCTGCTCGAAGGTCGCGGTGATGTGTGGGAGAGTCAAAAGGTTTGGGGCCGCGTCCATCCTCGGAGGCGAGCAACATTGATGACTGGAGCCGGGGCCTCCGCCACCACACGCGGTCTGCTGCGGCAGGGCGCCCTCGAAATCGCGCTCAAGTTCTTGCGGACGGAGGTCATTCCGACCGAGGCGCGCTGAAAGCAGGAGAAGGCGGCCGGGGACCTGCAGGCTCCAGTCTTGGTGATCGGAAGTTGAGAGTCAAGGCACGAGACGCAGGACGGTGAACCCTGTTTCTGCTGGCCGGCAACGCAGGGTTGAGCAATCTAAAGTATGCGACTGCGGAGGCGTCAGGTATGAATCCGTGGATCATGCCGGTGGCAATGAACTGCTCCGCGCCCGATACCGGGAACATGAAGTCTCCACTGTTTCGCTCCGAGGCCGTCCGAGTCATGTGGTTACCACTAATTCTCGCAGGTGGGATCCGATCG
>DATFCF010000151.1:0-2804 GCA_035253445.1 Mycobacterium sp. | reverse complement strand
CGGCGCGGCGGCAGGCTTCTCGACCGGCGCGGTGCCTTTGTCCTTGCGGTCGAATTGCAGGCCGAAGCGCACCGAGGGATCGACGAACGCCGACAGCGCGGCGAACGGCACCTTTATGCGCTCCTGCTGCTTGTTGAAGCTCACCGTCACCTCGAAGAAGTCTTCGGCGATGATCAGATCCCAGTACTGGTGCTGGAGCACGATCGTCATCTCTTCCGGGTACTTGGCGCGCAAATAGTCGGGCAGGCGCACGCCGGGATCGGTGCTGCGGAATGAGATGTAGAAATGATGCGAGCCGGGCAGACCCTTGTCGCCGACCTGACGCAGCACACGGCGCACGACGCCGCGCAGCGCGTCGTCGACAAGAGCGTCGTAGTGAAAACGGTCGTTCATGAAATGTCGGTGCCCGTGAAGAAGTCTCGGCCTGCCCTGCAGGAGAGTCAACGTCGCCAATACCGGGCTACGCCGGGAAAGAGAAGAGCAGATCTGTGAGAAAGTGGGAGGGGCTTCTGTTGCCCGGTGCCCCTCCCGAAACCGCGCTTACGTCCGCTGTTTAGGCGGCAGCAGCGAGTGCAACGTCGTTATCGTTGGCACTTGTGTGTGGCCCGTCACGGCGGAACCATACCGAGCAAAAACCGCGCCTTTACCACGCTCGTCGATCCTATTTCGCCCCCATCGGTCCCGCGCCGAAGCGAAGGAGAGAGTGGTGGAGGCGCCGGGTACCGCCCCCGGGTCCGAAACGCTTATGTCACGCGGCGTTTATCGCCATAGTCGGTTTCCCGACGCGACCAATATAGGCGTTCGCTGCGACTTTTTGAAGGTGAGGTGTCGGCTCTTCCCGCGGCCAATCCACGGCGCTCTGTGACATTGTGGGGAGCGTTGCAGACACGCCACAGGGGGAGCGCGATGCGCCGGACGCGACTGGGCAAATTCATCCTGACCTTCGTGCTGGTGGTCGGCGCCGTCGTCTCGACGGCGGTGGACTGGAACGACACGCACCTGTTCAATCCGGCCTGGCATCCGCATGCCCGCTTCCACGATGGGCTGTTCCTGGCGCTGCTCAACGGCACGACCCTGATCATGCTCTGGCTGCTGTGGCGGCCCAGCCGCGAGCCCGCCGTCGCGGTTGCCGCCACGACCCTGTACCTGCTCGCGGTGTGGACGCCGTTCCTCTACATCGAGGCGTTGATTCCCGGCACCAGCCTGCTGGCGTCGGCCAACGTGCCGGTCCTCAGGCTCGGCGGCGTGAGCCTGCCGCCGAACCTCGCCGTCGCCATCGTGGTCGTGCTGCTGTCGCTGGCCGGCTGGTTGCTGGCCCGCGACGCCGGGCGTGATGCGTAGGGCCGCGCCTTCAATCCGGTGGGCATTCCTGCTGGCGATCGTGACCCCGGGGGCCGCCGAGGCGCACCTTGGCGGCGGCGATGCCGGGCTGATGGACGGGCTGATGCACCCGGTGTTCGGGCCGGATCATCTGATCGCCATGGTCAGCGTCGGCGTGGTGAGCATGCAGCTCGGCGGCGCCAACATCTGGCGTCTGCCGGTCGCGTTCGTAAGCGCGATGATGGTCGGTGCGGCGCTGGGCATCGCGCAGGTTCCCTTGCCGCACCCCGAGCTCGGCATCGCCGTTTCCGTCCTGGTGCTGGGTCTCGGCATCCTGATCGCTAACGAGCGCCTGTCGCCGTGGCCGATCATCGGGCTGGTCGCGCTGTTCGGCGCCTGCCACGGCTACGCCCACGGTGTCGAGATCCCGAAGTCGGTCAGCCCCGGGCTCTACTCCCTGGGCTTCGTGATCGGCACGGCGGCGCTGCACATCGTCGGCATGGTGATCGGCGAGATCGCCACGCTGCAGATTTGGCTGTGGCGCGGCTTGCGCTTCGCCGGCGGTTTGGTTGCGGCATCGGGTGTGCTGTTCGTGGCCCAGGCGCTACCGGGACTCTAGCGAATCCGTTTTGCGATCGAGAGCAAATGGAACAGAGTTCCCGCCGTCGGGGACGAGAGGGTGTTGAAGGGGGAGAGTGATGGGCAAGAAAGCGCCACTGCGGGTTCGGCGGTCGCTCAAAGCGCTGCAGGACGACTACGAGAACGGCAAGAAGAGGCCGCTCGAGACCCTGATGCGGGCCTGGAAGGGCATCAAGGAGCTGCCACCCGAGGATCCGAACTCGCTGTTCATGATCGGCGGCTACCACGGCGAACCGTTCCGCGGCGCCGGGTGGGGCAACGCCTCCTACTGGGGCGGCTACTGCAACCACGGCAACATCCTGTTCCCGACCTGGCATCGCATGTACGTGCTGTGGATCGAGAACGCGCTGCGCAGCATTCCCGGCTGCGCCAGCGTGACGATGCCCTACTGGGACGAAACCAGCGAGGAGTCACTCGAGGGCGGCATCCCGTGGGCGTTGACGCAGAAGGACTTCGTGCTCGACGGCGAGACCATTCCCAACCCGCTGCGGTCGTTCGTCCTCAACCGCGACATCGTCGATCATCTCACCTCGCAGGACGCCGACTACAGCAAGCCCAAGGGCTACGAGACCGTGCGCTATCCGCTGTCCGGCCTGGTCGGAACCGAGGAGGAGATCAAGGCGACCGAGGAGCACAACGCGCAGTATCCCGACTACGACGAGAACGTGAAGCTCCTGAACCAGAACATCGTCAACTGGCTCGGTTCCTCGGTCGTGGTGGACGGCGAGACGATCCCGACCAACGTGGCCGAGAAGTACCGCGAGTGCCTCGACGCCCCGAACTACACCGTGTTCTCCAACACCACCTCGTCGGCGCAGTGGAAGGACGACACCGGCGTCGCCGTC
>DATFCF010000150.1:0-6571 GCA_035253445.1 Mycobacterium sp. | reverse complement strand
CGACTCCCGGCAAGGCGCCAGCGGCCATCTCGGACAACCGAACTCGGGGCAGGGCGTGGTTGTCGTAACCGGTGCGGTGGGCGGTTTGGCCGCGGCTGCTCACGACGCCCGAAAAAGCCGGCACCTCACGTAGTTTCGGGTCACTCGTGGCTGCGTGGCGCGGCGGTGGTGCCGGGTCGCCTGCCCAGCGCGACGTGGACGTGACGGTCGGGCCTAGCGTCCCGCGCATCGCAATCGCCGCGCCGAGTCCGGGCGATGCAGCCGCAGGCCCGACGATGATCGGCACCCTCATGACGGGTGATCCATTTCCGTCGGGAAGGGACGCACTGGGTCCGGCCACGGGCACGACCACCGGATCTGGCTCACTGGGTGGTACGTCGGCTGGAAGCGGCGCCGGCTCCTGCGGAAATGAGGGCAGCTCCGCAGGAGGTGGGGCGAGGTCGGCGACAGGTGGCGCTTCGGGAATCAGGACCGGCGGCAACCTGCTCACGGTCCCCCCGTCGCAGTTGTCGTCGTTGCCGGAGTCGTCGTCGACAGGTCGCTGGTGGCCGTCTTGCTCATCGCCGGACTCTTCGGCGCCGGTGGTGTTCTCACCGACGTCGCCGGGTTGCTCGCCGGCGGTTCTGTCGGTGTTGCCGCTGTAGGTGTCGGCGGCAGTGTGCTCGGCGGACGGGGCGGCGCCGACGTCTGAGGCAGTGTCGTTGGTGCTCTCGCTTGCGGGCGAGTCGCCGGTGTCGGCGGAGGCTACCGCGGTGGTGGCGCCTGCAAGCAACGTCATGGCGATCGCGCACCCGGCCAACAGCACCTCCGCCCGACCCATAGCGCCTCCCGACTTGGCGTGCAACTGGCCATCACCATCCGCGATGCCTTGACATTTTCGCACCTCATCCGCCGCGGTGGTGGCCCATTGGCGAAGGCTTTCGGGGCAGCGGTGGGCGAGGAACGCCGAAGTGCGTTGTCCCGCAATGCCCCCGGAGGTTAGCTGGAGTGGCCAGTTGCGAGTTGGGCAGCAACGTGCGGTGAGCGCGACGATCTCGTAGGCTCTGATCCGTCTGGCAGCTGACACCGGGTTGCGTCCGTCGGTAGGGGTGGTGGTTACGGCAGGACGGTCTTCATCAACATGACGTTGTATGCGGACCATAGTGACAGGTTGTAGTACAGCTCTTTCCCGGTGGACCAGGGATGGAGGAACGGCGCGTAGATGCCGCCGGGGAATTGCATTGACGGTACGAGCAGCTGCTCGGGACCCCACGGACCTTGCGGGGCCGGCGCAGTCCTCATCACGACGTCGTTTGCACCGTTGCCGTACAGCACCAGGTATTGCTTCAGATACGTGTTGAATTGGGCCGACATTTCGCTCACCGGGCCGGGGATCACCGGTGTGGCAGCCTCAGGATTGCCTGGGATCCAAGAGTTTTGAGCGGAGCTCCAATATTCGTACCTTCTCAGATCCGGCACACCGCCTGGTTGCACTCGCGCGATGAACGCCGGGCCGCCGCGTCCGGGCGGTGTCCCGAAGGAGTAGAGGTAAGGGTCGCCGGGCCCAGGCCGAAGGAACGCTCCCTGCTGGAAGTTCTCGCTTCCCGGGACATACCGGGCTCCCGCGACTCGGTCCGGCGCGGCGGGGCGGACGCTGTCGGGGTAGATCCCCCAGTTCTCGCCGTTGTCGGGGGAGACGGCGATTGCCGAGTAGTTCGTCGTCCATCGGCCGTCACCATCCCAGCTCTTGATGGACATGAAATTGAGATATTGCTTCCCTCCGACGGAGATGCCCGCGGTAGGGATCATGCCCTTCTCGGTCGACGCCCACTTCACGCCGGGAAGGATCGCCTTGGAGGTGCCCGGTCGTAACAGCGGGGAGCCGGAATAGCTGTTGGCGAGAACGCCGTTGGGCACCGCGACAGTGTTGGATAAAGCACCGTCCTGACTGCGAAACAGTGTGTTGTACCGCCACTGTTGGCCGCGGACGCTGCAATAGCCGTAGGTGTCGCCGAACGCCATCAGCACCTGGCGGTTGGCGGGATCGCCGTTGTCCCACATGATTCCGAGGTCAGTTCCGGTGATGGCGAAACGATTGATGGTGTCGTTGGGGCTGTCCGGTCCGGTCACCCAGCCGACGAGCGAAGTCCCCGGTGGCGACGGCGGCGGTGCGGGTGCGGCGGCAGCCGGGGCTTGCTGAATGGCGTTGGGCGGCGCAGGAGGAACGGGGGCAGGCGCTACCTGCGCTTGCTGTTGCACCTGCGCAGAGCGTTGAGACAGGGTCCGCGGAAGCTGGCCCAGACTTGGTAGCGGGGCCTGCTCATTCGCGCCGTCGGGCCGTTGGCCCACCGGTCGAAGGTTGATTCCGGGCAGAGGCGGTGTCTCCTCGGCGTTCGGAGTCGCGGGAGGTTGAGCCGCCGCGGCAGCACCGGTGCAGGGTTCGGCGGTCGCCGGCGGCGCGACACCGAGCGTGGCGATGAGTCCAATAGCGACCGCCATCGACATCGACGTCGCCACCGATATCGATGCGATTCGAGGACGCGGCGACATGTCACACCTTTCCGAGGCGGACGTCGCATTGACGTCAGCAGTTGGCTGGTGTGACATTAGTGATCTTGTGGGGCTGTTGTGATCAGTGATGTACGGATAGGTATGCATCCGTGACCGTGTCGCAACCAATGGACAGATTCGCGCGGATCCGGTGCGTCGCGCACATCGCGGCTCTCCGCAGTGAACCATCCGCCCCTTGCCGACGTAAATATCAATAGGTAGCCCTGCTGACTATCCATCCGGTGTGAGAACGTTACGTCTCTGTGGGACCGGCCGAAGGAAACGAATTGCTGCAACGAATCGCGCATCTGGCGATCTCGGCACCGCGGCGCATCCTCGCGGCCGCGGTGTTGGTGGCGGTGGTGGCGGGCATCTTCGGCATACTGGTCGCCAAGAGCCTGTCCGCCAGCGGATTTCAGGACCCCACCTCGGAGTCGTCGCGTGCGACGCAGCTGCTGACCGATAAGTTCAGCCAGGGCGACGTGCAGATGCTGATCACCGTCACCGCGCCAGACCAGGTCCTCGCTCCCTCGGCCCGCGCGGTGGGTCTGGACGTCGTCGACCGCCTGAAGCGGTCGCCGCACGTCGCGAACGTGACCTCGGCGTGGACCGCGGCGCCCGGTGCTGCCACCGAGTTGGTGAGCAAGGACGGTAAGTCCGGCCTGATCGTGGCCGGTATCAGCGGCAGCGAGAACGACGCGCAGGCCTATGCCAAGGCGCTCGCCGACCAGGTGACCGGAAGCCGCGACGGCATCACGGTGCGCGCGGGCGGGGTCGCGATGGTGAACGTCCAGATCACCGAGCAATCGCAGCGCGATCTGCTGCTGATGGAGTCCCTCGCCATTCCGTTCAGTTTCCTCGTGCTCGTCTGGGTGTTCGGCGGGCTGCTGGCCGCCGCACTTCCGGTGGCGGTGGGCATCATCGCGATTCTCGGATCGCTGTTGGTGCTGCGGCTGATCACCTTCGGCACCGACGTGTCGATCTTCGCGCTGAACCTGACGACCGCAATGGGGTTGGCGCTGGCGATCGACTACACGCTGCTGATCATCAGCCGCTTCCGCGACGAGCTGGCCGACGGCGCCGACCGAGATACCGCGCTGGTCCGCACCATGGGCACCGCCGGGCGCACGGTGCTGTTCTCGGCGACGACAGTCGCGCTGTCGATGGCGGTGATGATCCTGTTCCCGATGCACTTCCTGAAGTCGTTCGCCTACGCCGGTGTCGCAACGGTCACGTTCGCCGCGGCCGCCGCGGTGGTGGTGACTCCCGCGGCGATCGTGCTCATCGGCGACCGGCTCGACGCGATGGACGTGCGCCGACTGGCAAGGCGTGTGCTGAACCTGCCCGACCCGGTCCGCCGCCCCATCGAGCAGCAATTCTGGTACCGCTCAACGAAGTTCGTGATGGCCCGCGCCGTCCCGATCAGCCTCGCCGTCATCGCGCTGCTCCTGGTTCTCGGTGCGCCGTTCCTCGGAGTCCGGTGGGGCCTTCCCGACGACCGCGTGCTGCCCAGCTCCCTGTCGGCGCATCAAGTCGGGGACCAACTGCGAAACGACTTCGTCAACAACTCGGAGACCGCGGTCACCGTCGTCGTCCCCGACGCGCGCGGGTTGGCGCCCGCGGATCTGGAGAGCTACGCCGCGGCACTGTCACGGGTGCCCGACGTCACACAGGTGTCCGCGCCGACAGGCACGTTCGTCGGCGGCGCCAAGGTGGGCCCGCCTGCGGCAGCCGCCGGGCTGGCCGACGGCAGCGCATTCGTCACTGTCGGTAGCAGCGCGCCGCTGTTCTCCGACGGCTCGCAGGCCCAACTCGACCGACTGCACGAGGTGGCCGGTCCGGCGGGCCGCGCCGTCGAGATGACGGGCACCGCCCAGACCAACGCCGACAGCGTCGACGCCATCACGAACCGGCTGCCGCTGGTGCTGGGGTTGATCGCGGTGATCACACTCACGTTGCTGTTCCTGCTGACCGGCAGCGTCGTGTTGCCACTGAAAGCCGTGGCGTGCAACGTGTTGTCGCTGACGGCTGCGTTCGGCGCGATGGTGTGGATCTTCCAGGACGGGCATCTCGGGGCGCTCGGAACGACGCCGACGGGGACGCTGGTGGCGAACATGCCGGTGCTGCTGTTCTGTATCGCGTTCGGGTTGTCGATGGACTACGAGGTGTTCTTGATTTCGCGGATCCGCGAGTACTGGCTGGCAGCCAATCAGAGCGGGAAGCGGACGGATGCCGACAACGGCGAAAGCGTCGCCCTGGGGGTGGCACGCACCGGGAGGGTGATCACGGCCGCCGCGCTGATCATGTCGATTTCGTTCGCCGCGCTCATCGCGGCCCAGGTTCAGGTCATGCGGCTGTTCGGGCTGGGCCTTACAGTGGCGGTGCTGGTCGACGCGACCTTGGTGCGAATGGTGCTGGTGCCGGCATTCATGCAGGTGCTGGGTCGATGGAACTGGTGGGCGCCCAAGCCGCTGGTGTGGCTGCATGAACGCATCGGGCTGACGGACGGGGAGCCGCAGAAAAAGCCGATCAACGGACACCTCACCGGTGTCGAAGGAGGCGTGAATTGAACTATCCGTCTTGGTGTCTCGTGTCCACGGTATGGGTCCCGTGAGCGTCATCGCCGGTGTGCGTGGCGAACTGCCGTCGTACCGCTACACACAGAAGGAAATCACCGAGGCTCTCATCGAGATCGGGGGCTGGGCACCGTTTGCCGACACACTGCACAGCCTGCACGAGAGCGCGAAGGTCAACAGCCGGTACTTCGTGCGACCGCTCGAGGAGTACGCGAACCTCACCGACTTCGGTGATCTGAACGACGCCTTCATCGAGCATGCCGTCGAACTCGGGTGCGCTGCGGTGACGGGTGCACTCGACGACGCGGGGTTGGCGCCCGAGGATGTCGACCTCATCGTGTCGACGACGGTCACCGGCATCGCGGTGCCGTCGCTGGATGCCCGCATCGCCGGGCGGCTGGGTCTGCGCCCCGACGTGCGACGCGTCCCGATATTCGGGCTGGGCTGTGTCGCAGGGGCGGCGGGGGTGGCTCGGCTGAACGACTATCTGCGTGGCGCGCCCGACGACGTCGCTGTGCTGGTATCGGCGGAAGTGTGCTCGCTGACGCAGCGGGCCGACCCGTCCATGGCCACCCTCGTCGGCAGTGCGCTGTTCGGCGACGGTGCCGCCGCGGTGGTGGCGGTCGGTGACCGTCGTGCCGAACGGATCGGCGCCTCTGGGCCCGACATCGTCGATTCGCGCAGTCATCTCTATCCCGATTCGCTGCGCACGATGGGCTGGGACGTCGGCGCGAACGGAATGAAGCTGGTGCTGTCGCCGGACCTGCCGGCGGTCATCGAGCGATATGTAGGCGGCGACGTCACCAACTTCCTTGGGGCGCATGGCCTGCGCGTCGGCGATGTCGGGGCGTGGGTGAGCCACCCCGGCGGTCCGAAGATCATCGAGTCGATCACCGCGGCCCTTGAACTGCCCGACGACGCGCTCGAGCTGACGTGGCGGTCGCTGAGCGATATCGGCAACCTGTCGTCCGCGTCGGTGCTGCACGTGCTGCGCGACACGATCGCCAAGCGGCCGCCGAAGGACAGCCCCGGGGTGCTGATGGCGATGGGTCCCGGCTTCTGTTCGGAACTCGTGCTGCTGCGTTGGCACTGACGTGAAGCGTCGGTATGCATTGCTGATCGGTGTGGTCGCGGCCGAGCGGATCGCGGAACTGGTTGTCTCGCAACGCAACCTGTCGTGGAGCAGGACGCAGGGCGGTCGCGAGTTCGGCGCGGGGCACTACCCGGTGATGGTGGTGCTGCATACCGGTCTGCTGGCCGGATGCCTGGTGGAGGTTCGCGCGTTGCGCCGACGGTTCGTCGGCCGGCTGGGCTGGCCGATGCTGGCAGTGGTGCTGGCCGCTCAGGGGTTGCGGTGGTGGTGCATCGCCACGCTGGGTCGGCAGTGGAACACAAGGGTGGTCGTGGTGCCGGGCGCCGGGCGCGTCACGGGAGGACCGTATCGGGTTGTGCCGCATCCGAATTAC
>DATFCF010000149.1:0-2093 GCA_035253445.1 Mycobacterium sp. | reverse complement strand
TCGGTCACTGGTGAGGCGATTGTGACATAGGGGGGACTTCGCTGTCGGGGCTCGGTGCGGGGTGCGGGGTCCGGGATCCGGGGTCCGGGGTCCGGGGTCCGGGTCCGGGGTCCGGGGTCCGGGGTGGTCCGAACCGGATAGAAAGGTAACAGAGTAGACCGATTACATCGGTAACAGGTTTGATGGGCATCAGGAGGCTGAGCTGCCGGATGCCTTGGAAGGAGACCTGCCCGATGGATCAGCGCGTGGCGTTTATCGCGGATTGGCTGCGCGGCGAGTGGACCATGACCGAGCTGGCATCGCGGTATCACATCAGCCGGAAGACCGCGTACAAGTGGGTCGATCGGTATGAGCGTGATCGCGAGACAGGACTGCTCGAGCGGTCGCGGGCGCCGCACGTGCACGGCCGGGCCCGACCGGACGCGATGCGCGCGCGGGTGCTGGCATTGCGGCGCCAGTATCCGCACTGGGGGCCGAAGAAGCTGCGGGCGGTGCTGCAGGATCGCGAGCCGCAGCAAGCGTGGCCGGCGGCGAGCACGATGGGCGATTGGCTGGGGGCCGCCGGCCTGAGCGCGGCGCGACGCCGGACCCGGTACGTGGTGCCGTTGACGCAGCCGTTAGCGGCGGCCGCGGCGCCGAACGATGTGTGGACGGCGGATTTCAAGGGCTGGTTCCGTACCGGCGATGGGACGCGCTGCGATCCGTTGACGGTGGCGGACGCCTGCAGTCGGTTCGTGTTGTGTTGTCGGATTACGGAGCAGAGTCAGCGGGGCGTCCGGCCGTGGTTCGAACGCCTCTTTCGGGAGTATGGCTTGCCGCGGGCGCTGCGGACCGATAACGGCTCGCCGTTCGCATCGACCGGGCCGGGGCGGCTCACGCAACTGGCGGTGTGGTGGTTGAAGCTCGGCATCCAGCTCGATCGGATCGCGCCCGGGCATCCGGAGCAGAACGGCCGGCATGAACGCTTCCATCTCACCCTGCAGCAGGAGGCGACGGCGTCGCCGGCCGCCACGCCGCACGCGCAACAGCAGCGGTTTGATCGGCTCCGTCAGGACTTCAACACCGTGCGCCCTCACGAGGCACTCGGCCAACGGCCGCCGGCGCGCGTCTACTGCGCCTCGCCCCGCCCCTATGCCGACACGCTCGCCGACCCCTGGTATGACGCCACGCACCAGGTGCGCCGCGTCAGTCAGAACGGCCAGATCAAATGGCAGGGCGAACTGGTGTTTGTGAGTGAAGCGATGCGGCGCGAGATCGTCGGCCTCGCCGAAACCGAGCGGGGCGATTGGCTCGTGCGCTTCATGGACGTCGAACTGGGACGCATCGATCGACGGACGCGGCGGTTTACACCGTCGTGGCACGGCCGGCGCGTGGGATGAGCGCGCGGCCCCGCTGTGGAAATGCCGTCCCTGTGGAAACCACAAACCGGTTTCCACAGGGACTTGGAAATCTCGCACAGAACGCGAGATTCCCACATTCCCACAGCAGATCGTCACCGATGGGAGCACCTTAACTGAAGAGAAGTGTTACCCATGTAATCGGTCTGTTTTGTTACCGATGTTTCCGGTTGCGCAACCTGCACCAGCCGCTCCGGCGACGGCAGCGGCAGCGTTCGCAGCAGCAGGCCGTCGACCAGGCTGAAGAGCGCGGTGTTCGCGCCGATGCCGATCGCGAGCGACAGGGTGATCACGGCGGTGAACACCGGACTCTTCGCCAGCGTGCGGAGCGAGTAGCGGATGTCGTGCCTCAGCGCGTCGGTCATGGCCATGCCTCGTTGCTCACGTTAGGTTTCGCGGACGAGCTCCGGCCGGCCGAGCCGGCGGAGGGCGGCGCGCCGCGCTCAGTCGGCTCGCCACGGCGCTTATGTACAATCGCAGCGGAAAGGAATCAATGACCCTCGCCCACATGACCATGCCGACGCGATTCGTGGCGCGGACGGCGGGATTTCTCGAGCGCACGCTCGGCTACCCCCGCAATCCGCCGCCCGACAACTCACCAAACGAGGTCGTGTGGTTCGATATCGGCCGCGGGCAGGAACTGCACGTGATCTTCGTCGAGGGATTCGAGGTGTCGCGCTTCGAGGAGGAGTTCGG